>JANYAF010000065.1 GCA_025355175.1 Deltaproteobacteria bacterium
CCCCGGAGGCCGAGGGTTCAAATCGGTTCACTCACCCCATATATATAATTTTGCGCCCGTAGCTAAGCTGGATAGAGTCGCAGACTTCGAATCTGTTGGTCGTAGGTTCGAATCCTACCGGGCGTACCAGAAGATAAAGAAGGGCCCTTAGCTCAGCTGGTAGAGCAACTGACTCTTAATCAGTAGGTTGTCGGTTCGACCCCGACAGGGCTCACCAAACATATAAAGGGGTTAGGCGGTAAAAGCTTAGCCCCTTTTTCTTTGTCCGCTATAGTCCCGATTTTTTCTATTTTCTTACCTTTTGATATTGTATTTTTGTTCTTTTCAATGTCCCACCCACCCATACGGTATGGTCGTCCGATGAGTGTCTGTCTCCATGTAAAGCATTCACTGACCTGCCTCCGAAATGTTCCGGGAATTTTTTATAAAAGGCATTTGGAATATTATTTCAGCAAGGCTTACTTTTTTCTGTAATTCACAACCATCGAACCGTGGTAGAGATACAGGACTTCAACCAGTAATAAACACAATGCAAGCCCGACAACAAACATCGTCAACGCACACCATATTTTGCGGGCCTATCCCATTGACACACAAGAGCGCTCCTTATATACTTTCAACATTAAAAAGGGGATTAAATGCTCGAACAATTGATTGAAACCATCAAGGAGGCGGGGGATGACCGGCAGGTTTGATGACCTGATCGAAGGAATCCTGAAAATCAGGGAATACGAGGGCGAAGACAAGGTCATAAGCCTTCGGGAGGCGATCGCGCGCCATGTCCAGCCCGGAGCGAGTATTCATCTTGCGGCAACCCACTGCTCGCCCGGGGCAGCCATTCTGGAGATTGCCCGACAGTACCACGGAAAAAAGCCCGGGTTCACCCTGATCATGCGTGGGATTCGCGATACCGTCTCGATTCTCATCCATTTGGGCCTCATTAAAAAAGTCATTACCGCTTTTTCCGGAAACGTCTATCCATGGTATAGTCCTAATCCCGTAACCCAGAAGGCATACGTCCGCAAGGAGGTGGAGCTGGAAGACTGGTCGATCCTTACCTTGCCGCTCAGGCTTATGGCCGGTGCCCTAGGTGTTGGCGTCATGCCTACAACATCGCTTATCGGAAGTTCCATGGCCGAGAGCAACAAAGACGCATTTACCGTCATTGACGATCCCTTTGCGAGCGGGAAAAAAATCGGTCTGCTCAAGGCTTTGAATCCCGATATTTCCATTGTTCATGGCATGGCGGCCGATCGTGAAGGGAATACCATCCTCACGGCGCCTTACTCTGAAAGCCTCTGGGGCGCAAAAGCTAGCTTGGGCGGTGTACTGGTCACTGTAGAGAATATTGTCTCCACGGATTTTATCCGCAAGCATTCCCACCTGGTGAAGCTTCCCGCCTATATGGTGAAGTCTGTATCGCTTGTGCCTTTCGGAGCACACCCGGGTGGTGTCTGGAATCAGGGGATCGAAGAATTTGAGGCCTATGCCGAGGATTATGAATTCATGGCCCAGTTCAACAAACTTCTTAAAGACCCGGAAGCCTTGGATGGGTGGATCAGAGAGTGGGTACTGGCATGTTCCACTTTTGACGACTATAAATCCAAGCTTGGTCTGAAGCGAATTTCGCGTCTAAAAGAAAATGCTGATCAGAATGCCTGGCGTCATCAGTTAAATGCCTGGGAAGAAAAAATATCGGAGACAGAGGCAGCCAATCCCATTGAAACTATGGTCGTTATTGCAGCCCGGGAACTTGCAGCGCGCATCCTTCGCAGTCAGCACAAGACCATGCTGGCCGGAGCAGGAACGGCAAATTTGGCCGCCTGGGTTGCCAAGTATCAACTGCAGAAGCAGGATTACATTGTGGAACTTCTGGTTGAGTTGGGATATTTCGGCAATTTTCCTCGCCCGGCAGAACCTTTTCTTTTGAACTTTGGTAATTTCCCCACCTGCAAGATGCTGACGGAAACCCTGGACACTCTGGGGGTGTTCACCTGCGGTACGACAAACCGGTGTATCGGTGTTTTGGGAGGGGGGCAAATTGATAAATTCGGCAATATCAATTCCCATTGGATGTCGGATGACATTTATGTGACAGGATCCGGCGGCGCAAATGATGTGGCGACCGGGGCCAACGAGACCATGGTGATCATGCAGCAATCACGGCATCGCTTTCTTGCGCGGGTGCCGTTTATTACAGCGCCGGGCAGCCGGGTGAAAGCCGTGGTATCAACTATGGGTGTTTTTGAAAAGCCCGACGATGCCGGAGAATTTATCCTGACCAAATATTTTGCTGACTCCAGCGGCGCGTCCACCGAGGATGTCATTAGAAAAATAAAGGAGAACTGCGGGTGGAAATTGAAGGTAGCCCGCAAACCCCAAGCAGTTGACCTCCCGACACAGGATGAACTGAGACTCCTAAGAATATTCGATCCACAGAAGTTTTATCTAAAGCAGATATAGTATTAAAAAGCATCTCACCACTTGTCCTTGTGCCCTTGTCTTTCGATCCTAGAGTCAAGACGGAAATAACAGTGATCTGTTTCATCTTATATCATTATTTTATTGACATGCAATTTTGCTCGTTTTATACATCCTCTCCAGAGAACCAATCCCTTATCAAAAAAAGGGAAATCGTATTCACAACCGAAGATCGGCGAAAGACTTCCCATACCGCCGAATGAGCTGGGAATGATAAATGACCATGAAGGCTTTTAAAATATACCGTTGGGCCATATTGATCATTATCGCTATTCTTTATTTTTTCGTTTGTTTACACCGGCTATCGCCTCCACAGGCTTGGCAGATTCCCTCCCTACCGGGTTTGACCCTGCAGGATGCACAGTCGTCCATCGTTTTTCCACCGCAATGAAGGCAAGTGATCACCGGCATGTTTGTTCCTCCTTAGTTTGTACACTTATTTTATAATCTCTCTCTTCGCTGTCCAGCCAAACTCGCTCCTGATTCTTGGATAAGATAACCGGCATACGATTATGAATAGGCGTTTATATGCCAACTGGGTTGGTGTTCGCATGATATATCCTGAACATCGAAATCCTTTTGAATATTCTTCAAATCAGCTATCAGCACAAATCTTCCACTCATATTTTTACTCTCTATGAATAATGGACAGCAAGCCAAATGGTTTCCTGCTCAGGATTTGTCCACTCCACTCGATGCTTAGCATGTTTCTCAACATGAAGGTAATCACCAGGATTCATCTTGATGAGTTGAGATTGATTTTCAAAACGAAGGGCAGCGCTTCCCTTTAAAAGAATAACCCATTCATTATCACATTGATCGTACCAAGAGCCGTCCATTGAACTATGACCATGGGAAATAATTCTTTCGATGCGAAAATTGGAGGTTTGGAGAATGGTTTCAATCAGTTCGTCCTTTAGATCATCTGATATATCGGCAAAGAGATCTTTTTTAGTTATCAGCATGATGTGTCTCCCTGGCCATTTTTTGAGTAATCTTGAGGAGAAGGGTGATGCGAAATTACAGCACATCCTGAGTAAAAGAAACCCGTTGATTTGCGACTGAGGCGTAAATACAACGGGTTTGGTGTTTCTTTCCGGATAAAAAGATTCGGACTAGTCGAGAATGGCCAGCACTTGTCCTTCGTTAACGGAATCGCCTATCTTGACTTTGATTTCTTTGATGGTTCCTGCACCCGGCGCGTAAACGGGAATTTCCATTTTCATCGCATCCATGATGATTACTTCATCTTCTTCTTTAACTTGATCACCTAAGCTCACTGTAATGCTAGATATTTTCCCCGGCATGGGGGCTTTAATTTCCGTACTCATAGTTCTTTTCTGTGCCTCCCTTTATCATTAATTTTTTGCTGTTAGCTGCAATAAAATTTTATCAGCGTGGCTAATTAAGGAGACTGATAAAATTGATAAAAGTTTTTATCGTAATTACATCGATAGGTCAATATAATTATCCGGGGGTGCGGAAATTCCGCCCAAGGCTCTGTTCAGACTCACCTGCGCGATGCGAAGCGAGTTTTGAATGGGAATCAGTTGGGTGCGGGCGCCACTGAGTTTGAAGAAAATTTACTTTTTATTGATATCGGACGCTGCTTCCGACGTGCTCCACCCGCCGCCAAGAGCTTTAACGAGCAGGACGGCTGCTTTCAGACGTTGACCACTGATACTGATGGCCGCTCTTTCATTTGTCAGGGCAATAGTTTGGGCGGTAACTACATTGAGGTAACTGACAATCCCGGCCTTGTATTGGTTGGTCGTCAACAGGACCGATTCCCTGGCCGATTTTACGGCCAGTTCCTGAAACTGCGCTTCCTCATCGAGTATGCGCAGAGCGGCCAGGTTGTCTTCAACATCCTTAAATCCAGCAAGAACTGTTTGCCGGTAAAAGGCTACTGTTCCATCGTATGCCGCCATGACCTGCTCGGTATGTGCTTGACGCGCGCCTCCGTCAAATAAAGTTGTAGCCAAAGCCATCGGTCCTAATGCCCAGAAAAAGGTGGGTGTCGTAAACAGGCTGGCAAGCCCAGCGCTTGCATATCCTAATGATCCGGAAAGACTAATGGATGGATAATAGGCCGCTTTGGCGACGCCGATCTGGGCATTGGCCGCAGCCATCTTTCGCTCCGCCGAGGCAATGTCCGGCCTGCGTTCCAGCAGATCGGAGGGAAGGCCCACAGGAATCTTGATTTGCGGCTGAGGAAATGTCCAGGGTGGCAGAGAAAAATCGGCTGGCGGCTTGCCGGTTAAGAGTGCAATGGCATGCTCCAATTGTGCACGCTGCACACCAACATCGATAGCCTGAGCCTGAGCGGATTTTAGTTGGGTTTGGGCTGCCGCGACATCCGCCTTGGTCACGACACCGGCATTATAGCGGTTTGAAGTCAATTCCAGTGCTTTTTTGTATGCTCCGACAGCTTCATCAAGATTTTTCTTTTGGGCATCCAAAGTCTGCAACTGAAAATAATTCAGCGCGAGTTCCGTTTGCATCGATAAACGCATCGCTTGTAAATCAGCAAAAGATGCCTCAGCAGAGGCTGTACTCCCTTCCACTTGCCTTCGAACTTTTCCCCATAAATCCAATTCCCATGCGGCATTGAGAGAAACCTGATGCTGGTTTATCGCGCTATAGTTTTCCCCGGCAGCTTTCGAGCGGGTAAAGGCTGCTCCGGCACTAACAGTTGGAAAGTAACCAGCCCGAGCCAGTTGCGTAAGCGCCTGGGCCTGACGATATTGAGACTCCGCAAGCGCAATGGACTGGTTCGATACATTCACTTGCTGGGCCAGTGTGTTAAGAACAGGATCGCCAAAGGCTTCCCACCACTTTGTACCGATTTCCTGGTCGCGGGGCAACGCTTCGCGCCATCCGTTCAACTCCTTGTAAGATGAGGCTGTCGGTGTATCGGGGCGTTTATAATCCGGTCCGACTGCGCAGCCGGAAATGACCAACAAAACTGAAAGCAACATTTTAGTTATTAATATTTTTTTCATAATCATCCTTTGGAAGTATCCTCCAACGCCTGCTGAGGGATTGGGTCACTTTTCCGTCGAAGTGTTTTTATGCAAAACAACCGGAAACGATCAAGGTATAAATAAACGACAGGCGTCGTGTAGAGAGTCAGTATCTGACTGAAAATCAAACCGCCCACAATAGAAATTCCTAAAGGCCTGCGCAATTCGGAACCGGCTCCGGTGAGTAATATCAAAGGCAGGGCGCCGAAAAGCGCCGCCATGGTCGTCATCATGATCGGACGGAAACGCATCAGACAGGCTTCAAATATGGCTTCCTCCGGTTTCTTTCCGTCTTTTCGTTCCTTATCCAGAGCAAAGTCAATCATCAAGATGGCATTTTTCTTGACGATACCGATCAGCAGAATAACACCGATCAAAGCCATAATGCTGAACTCCGTATTGAATAGCAATAATGCCAGCAAGGCCCCCACGCCGGCGGACGGCAATGTCGATAAAATGGTGACAGGGTGTATATAACTCTCATAGAGGATGCCCAGCACAATGTATATGGCAATAAGTGCCGACAGAATTAACCAGGGCTGACTCTGCAATGAGTCCTTAAATGTTCGAGCTGTTCCCTGAAAGCTTCCCCGAATGGAATCGGGAACGCCGACACGATCCATTGTTTTCTGAATCGCCTCGGTTGCCTGAGAAAGCGACACGCCCAGAGGAAGGTTAAAAGAAATGGTGGATGCGGCAAATTGTCCCTGATGGTTGACGGAAAGCGGTGTATTGGTCAACGCATAGTTGGCAAAGGATAAAAGGGGTACCTGCGCTCCCTTCGGAAGTTGCGCACTGGGAGGGATAATAATGTATACGTCTTTGAGCGATTCCGGACTTTGCCAGTTGGGAGGTGAAGCCTCCATAATGACACGGTATTGGTTTAGTGGATTGTAAATGGTGGAGACCTGACGCTGCCCAAAATAATCATTTAATGTCGTGTCAATGAGTGCCGGAGTGATTCCCATTCGCGAGGCGGTGTCACGGTCAAAAGTAATGGACGTCTGCAATCCTCTATCCTGCTCATCTGTGTTGACATCCGTTAATTCGGGAAGTTCGCCAAAGGCATCCTTGATGCGCTTTTCCCATAATCGTAATTCAGTCAGATCTTCAGCCTGCAATGTGTATTGATAGGCGGCTCCGGAGGATCTGCCGCCAACGCGGATGTCTTGAACCGACTGAAGAAAAAGCATTGCTCCCGCTTCACGAGCAAGCTTTGGTCGCAGCCGGGCCATGACTTGATCGGCAGAAATTTTGCGCTCCTGAATAGGCTTGAGCGAAATGTACATGAAGCCGGAATTGCGTCGTCCGCCGCCGGTAAAACCCGATACACTGTTTACGGCCGGATCGGAACGAATGATATACATGATTCTGACAAGCTTGCGTTGCATGGCCTGAAAAGAGATACTCTGGTCAGCCTGAATTGTACCGACAAGCGCTCCGGTATCCTGTTGAGGAAAGAAACCTTTGGGGATGATGATATAAAGGAAAACATTCAGGCAGATCACAATAAATAGTATTGCCATCATGAGTCGGCCGTGCAGCAAAGCCCAACGAAGTGAGCGCCGATAAAAGCCGAGAACCGCCTCAAATATCTGCTCACTTTTTTGATAGAACCAGCCTTTATTGAGCTCTTCCTTCGATCGTAACAGGCGGGCACACATCATGGGCGTCAAGGTCAGAGATACAAACAGCGAAACGAGGACAGCCGCAGAAAGCACAACGGCAAACTCGCGGAAAAGCCTGCCCACAACCCCGCCCATCAATAAAATGGGGATAAATACGGCTATCAGAGAGAGGCTCATTGAAAGCACGGTAAACCCCACTTCCTTCGCGCCAAGCAACGCGGCCTTAAAAGGCGTCAGACCGGCCTCAATATGGCGGGAGATATTCTCCAGAACAACAATCGCGTCATCAACGACGAAGCCGGTGGCGACGGTAAGCGCCATCAGGGAAAGATTATCCAGTGTGTAACCGGCCAGATACATAACGCCGAAGGTACCGATCAGTGAAACAGGCACGGCAATAGTGGGAATCAGCGTCGAATAGATATTGCGCAAAAACAAAAATACAACAAGAATCACCAGCGCAATGGAGATCAGTAATGTGCGTTCCACCTCGGTCAATGATGCGCGGATTGTCGGAGTACGATCCGAAGAAATCTGCAAATTGATTGCCGCCGGTATGGAGGCCTGCAACTGGGGTAAAATTGCCTTGACGCGATCGACTGTTTCGATGACATTGGCGCCGGGCTGTTTGGAGATGATCAACAAAACCGACGGCTTGCCGTTGTAAAATCCGCCATTGCGCACATCCTGTACCGAATCGATCACTTCTCCTAAATCCGCAAGACGCACTGCCGCGCCCTTGCGATAAGACACAATCAGCGGAATATAATCGGACGCTTTTTTTGCCTGGTCATTGGCATATATCTGCCAGTGTTTATCGCCTGCTTCTACGGAACCTTTGGGCCGGTTGGCATTGGAAGCGGCAATGGAGAAGCGCACCTGCTCCGGACTTATCCCATAACGGTTGAGCAACGCCGGATTCAATTCCACGCGCACAGCCGGCAGCGAACTGCCGCCAACATTCACCTGGCCGATCCCTTTTATCTGAGAAAGTTTTTGTGCAAGAATAGTAGACGCTGCATCATAGAGCTGGCCCCGGGTCATGGTATCCGAAGTAAGAACCAAAATAAGGATGGGGGCGTCCGCCGGGTTTACTTTACGGTAGGTCGGGTTACTGGGCAAACCCGAAGGCAGAAGGCTGCGCGCTGCATTAATGGCAGCTTGCACATCGCGCGCCGCCCCATCGATATCCCGATCTAGATCAAATTGTAATGTAATTCTGGTCGAACCCAGCGAACTCGACGAGGTTATCTCCGTGACGCCGGCAATGCGGCCCAGCGACCGCTCCAGAGGCGTGGCAACCGTGGCGGCCATTGTTTCCGGACTGGCTCCTGGCAGATTGGCTGAAACGGATATGGTGGGAAAGTCAACCTGCGGCAGTGACGCTACCGGCAACAGGCTAAACGCAATCAAGCCGGCCAAGGCAATGCCCAGCGTTATCAGGGTCGTCGCGACGGGACGATGAATAAAAGGAGTGGAGATGCTCATGCTATTGTCCCATTGCTCTGATCAGCGGTTGCCGGATGACGGCCGATTTTGGCCCTGACGCGACGGCTCAGGTTGTCAAAAGCCAGATAAATGACCGGTGTTGTAAAAAGTGTAAGTATCTGGCTCAAAATAAGCCCTCCCACCATGGTAATGCCCAGGGGATGACGCAATTCCGAACCGACTCCGGTACCGAGCATCAGGGGCAGTGCCCCCAGCAGGGCAGCCATGGTCGTCATCATAATCGGCCGGAAGCGCAGCAGGCATGCCTGATAAATCGCTTCCCGCGGCGGTTTGCCCTCTTTGCGCTCCGCATCCAGGGCAAAGTCAATCATCATAATGGCATTTTTCTTCACGATGCCGATCAGCAGGATGATACCGATGATGCCGATAATACCCAGATCAGTTCCGGAAATCATCAGTGCCAGCAAAGCGCCGACTCCGGCGGAAGGCAGAGTGGATAGAATCGTCAGCGGATGGATATAACTTTCATAAAGAATGCCCAGCACAATGTACACTGTAATAATTGCCGCCAGAATCAAAAACAGCGTGCCGGTAAGCGATGCCCGAAAAGCCAGGGCCGATCCCTGGAAACCGGTCTTGACGCTGATGGGCATGCCGATTTCGCGCTCGGCCTTCTCGATAGACGAAACGGCGTTTCCCAGGGATTCTCCGTTCGCCAGATTAAAAGAAATGGTGGCACAGGGGAATTGCCCCTGGTGACTGACGACAAGCGACGCCGGTTTTTCCGATATCCGGGCAATGGCTGAAAGTGGAACCTGTGTTCCTGACTGTGACGTTATGTACAAATCATTCAGGGCTGCCGGACCTTTTTTATAATCCGGCTTGACCTCCAGAACCACACGGTATTGGTTGGATTGGGTGAATATTGTGGAAACAAGACGCTGGCCGAAAGCGTCATAAATGATATTATCAATAGCGGCCGTCGTGATCCCGAGCCGGCCGGCCGCATCGCGGTCGATGTCCACATAGGCTTGTAACCCCTGATCCTGCAAATCACTGGCCACATCCGTAAGATAGGGTGATTGAGAAATGCGATCAACAAGGCGGCGAGTCCAAAGACTGAGTTCGTCAGGATCGGCGGACTCCAGTGTAAACTGATACTGGGTGCGGCTGACCCGGTCTTCAATTGTCAGGTCCTGCACCGGCTGCATGTAAAGAGTTATTCCTTTACTATCCGCTGCAGCAAGCCTTCCCTGTAAACGACGGATAACGCCGGAAGCATCAAGGTCACGTTTATTCTTTGGGATCAGATTGATCATCATGCGTCCGCTGTTTAAGGTTGCATTGGTTCCATCCACGCCGATGAAGGAGGACAGGCTTTCCACAGCCGGGTCCTGCAGGATGATTTTAGCCAACGCCTGCTGACGTTCGGCCATGGCGGAAAATGAAATCGATTGCGGCGCTTCCGATATGCCGAGGATCATGCCCGTATCCTGTACGGGAAAGAATCCTTTGGGCACGATGATATATAAAAGGATGGTCAGCACAAGCGTGCCAATGGCCACTGTGAGCGTGGCCTTCTGATGATCAAGGACCCAGGTGAGCATCTTACCGTAACGGGCAATGGTCCTGTCAAAAAACAAGCCGCTTTGGCGGTAAAAACGTCCTTGCTTTTCTTCCGGCACATGCTTCAACAGTTTAGCGCACATCATCGGCGTCAGCGTCAGTGAGATAAGGGCGGAAATCAATATGGCGACAGCCAGTGTGATCGCAAATTCCCGGAA
>JANYAF010000068.1 GCA_025355175.1 Deltaproteobacteria bacterium
TCCTGCTATCTTTCTCGTGCTTTTTTACCATCTGGGTACCTCCTGTTGGGTATTGGGTTATTCGCGTATCCCTTTATACAACAGGTATCCCAGATGGTTCATTTGATTTTTTTGTTTTGATGTGCAAGATTCAGGTATTAACCTGAAGGTCACTCGAGGTCACGAGTGCGGGAATCCAAAAATGACGGTGATTATCGAATTGGGCATGATACCTTCAAATATTAGCGTTTCGTAATAAAGATTATCTGTGCTATACGAAAACCGAATTAATATAGAAGGAAGAAAACAATGGAACCACTCAAAGGCTCACAACGAAAATATCTGCGCGGAGAGGCGCATCATTTAAAACCGCTTGTAATGATTGGCACAAAAGGCGTGACCGAACAACTGCTCGGCTCCGTCGATCTAGCCCTGAAGGATCATGAACTCATCAAGGTAAAATTTGGCGAATTCAAAGAAGCCAAAGAGGAAATCGCCGCCCAAATCGCCAAAGCCACCAAAAGCGACGTGGTCGGCCTCATCGGCAACATCGCCATTTTCTATCGTCCCTGTCCACAGACGGAAAAAAGAAAAATTAAAATCCCGTAAACTCTTTCGGCTCTTTCATCAATAAACTAAACATCGCGCCCCACTTTTTGTGGCATATATTTTATTGACATACAAAACCTGTTTTCGTATAGTGCGACCGTAGACAAGCAATGGCTTAAGGATACCTATAGGCAAGCTCAACATTCCTAAGGGGAGTTTTATGACGTTTCTTGATAGTTTTGTGTTCAGATGGAAATCTAAATTTGATCCTTCGAAAAATAATTTTCCTGTAATCCTTCGTGATTCTTGCAATACCCTAATCAATTTCGTCATTCAGATTTCATTATCTATGAAGAAAGGGGGTAAAATTTTACTGACAGTTTTTCATAACTAAAATCAATAAAATAGGGAGGTCTTTATGGGCAGCAAGTATAGTCTTTTCAAGACCGAGGACTGGTGGTCGGTGTGGCTGGGATTATTTATTTTTATACTCTCGCTTGGATCACTTTTAGGTCTTGATCTCTTGGGATGGGCCATAACACCTAAAGTGTGGATGAATATTACGAAATCCATAGCTCCTGCATCAAAAGCCTACGCGGGACTCAATCCGATCATATCAATCGTTTTGACTTTCCTGGCCGTCCTCGGCATTCTCATCGTTGGCGCAAAAGCCCTTGGTTATGATTTAAAGAAATTCATTTATGGGTTTACAATTATTTTCTGGGTAACATATCTTTGCACGGTACTTGGACATTATGCGGTGATTGCTGCGCAGACGCCCGCTGAAATCAAAAAGTTCGGACTCGACTGGTCATTAAAGCTTACCGGTGAGGCCGGATTGATTCTGGCGCTGCTTGTCGGTCTCTTTTTTGGCAACTTTATGCCGAAATTTGCTGATTCACTAAAAGTGGCGGCAAGGCCTGAATGGTTTATTAAAACAGCCATCGTCATAATGGGCATAGGACTAGGTGTTAAATCTGCCGAGCAGCTGGGCCTGGCATCATCGATGATGTTCAGGGGACTTTGCGCCATTGTTGAAGCGTACCTGATCTATTGGGCCATTGTATATTTAATAGCCAGAAAATATTTTAAATTCAGCCGCGAATGGTCAGCGCCACTTGCTTCCGGCATATCCATATGCGGCGTATCCGCGGCAATTGCAACGGGCGGAGCTATCCGCGCTCGTCCGGTAGTTCCTATCATGGTTTCCTCTCTTGTTGTGATTTTCGCAGTAGTTGAGCTTATACTACTTCCATTTTTAGCAGCAGAGATTCTTCCAAATCAGCCGCTTGTTGCAGGGGCATGGATGGGTCTTGCTGTTAAAACTGACGGAGCAGCTGTAGCCAGCGGTCAGATCGTTGAGGCTCTGATATATGCCAAGAATGCGGCACAGGGCATAAATTATCAACCCGGCTGGGTTGTAGGCACAGCTACGACGGTTAAAATATTTATCGATATTTTCATCGGAATATGGGCTTTCATACTTGCCGCAATCTGGACAACCAAAATCAATCCTAAAAAGGGCGAAAAAGCCCAGGCCGGAGAAATATGGGATCGTTTCCCCAAATTTGTTATCGGCTATTTTGTAACGTTCCTTATCATGCTCACCATCGGGCTTAATTGGCCGGAATTAAAGTCGAAAATATCACTCTCCAGCGCAGAAACCGACGTATTCAGGAAACTCTTTTTCGCAATGACTTTCTTCTCCATCGGATTGGCATCTAACTTCAAGAAACTCTGGGAAGAAGGCATCGGAAAACTGATGTTGGTTTATGTTATAGCATTGTTCGGTTTCATCATATGGATAGGGCTGGCAATATCATGGATATTCTTCAATGGTGTTATGCCTCCACTTGTTAAATAATTTTTTGAAAGGAGTTTCATAATGGCTGATATAAAAATCAAAGATGAAATGGAAAAAATGGAATATGAACCACTATTGCTTATTGAAAAAAAATTGATAGCCTGGAGTCTTATCCTTGGAGTGGTTCTGCTGGTCGGGCTGGTGTGGGTGAGCTATACATTTTTCCCCGCCGGTCATTGATATGTTTTTGAATTGACTTTAAGGTTTATTTGATTTTGTTTAAAAGAAAGCCCGGTATTTTTACCGGGCTTTCTTATTCATTCATTCGCATGGAAGCGATGGTGTTGTAATACCAAGGTGCTTTCAAAAAATAAAATATGAATTTTTGAAAGCTTACTTGGTATAAACATAGGATATTGTTTTAACTGTCTATTTTATCCGACCCGAACAGCTCTTCATACTGCGACAGTTTTTCTTGCCATTTTTTCAAAGCGTCATAATTTCCCTTCCACTCCAAGCATTCCTCTTTACAGTCAAAATCCTTTCCGCTTTCAAGATCTTTCATTAAAACATTGCTGCTTTTATTGTGTTTTTTTTCCATTACGGCAAGGGTTTTTTTTAATCCCGTAATCATTCTTTTACACACATCAATTTCTCTATACATTGAAATTTCATATTCATCCGTTCGCATTCTTTTCCCTTTATGAAATTCAAATTCAGGGGACACAAGTATTAATATCATTATTGAATATGTACATGGGGTTGCCCGATCCCCTGATATGATGCAAGTCTCGCCCGGCAATCACAGACCAATACTTACCGATTATCAATGATATCTTATCTTCTGGTCAGCTGCCGATACTTGATGCGGTGCGGCTGGCTGGCTGCGGCACCGAGGCGGCTTTTGCGGTCTTCTTCATATTCGGAATAGTTGCCGTCAAATAGGAGCGTTTTGCTTTCGCCTTCAAAGGCCAGAATGTGCGTGCAGATTCGATCTAAAAACCAGCGGTCGTGGCTGATGACGACGACGCAACCGGCAAAGCTCTCCAGTGAATCTTCCAATGCGCGCAGCGTGTTGATATCCAGATCGTTGGTGGGCTCATCGAGCAGCAGCACATTGGCGCCTTCCTTGAGCATGCGCGCCAGATGAACGCGGTTGCGCTCTCCGCCGGAGAGCGTCCCCACTTTTTTCTGCTGATCCGTACCGGAAAAATTAAAGCGCGACACATACGCGCGGGAATTGATCTGCCGAGATCCGATGGGAATAACATCCTGGCCACCGGTTATCATTTCCCATATATTTTTGTCGGGATCGAGCACATCCCGGCTCTGATCAACATAGGCCAGCTTCACGGTCTCGCCGATACGAATCGTTCCGGCATCCGACGTTTCCTGACCGGTAATCATGCGGAACAACGTGGTCTTACCCGCGCCGTTGGGACCGATGACACCGACGATGCCGCCCGGCGGCAGCGCAAAAGTCATGCCTTCCACGAGCAGTTTATCTCCGTAGCCCTTGTTCACATCCGTGATTTTAATTACCAGATCGCCCAGGCGTGGTCCCGGTGCGATAAACATTTCGCGGGTGCCGGATTCCTTTTCCTGGTTTTTCCCAAGCAATTCTTCATAAGCGCTAATGCGCGCCTTGGATTTGGCATGCCGTCCTTTAGGCGACATACGAATCCATTCCAGTTCGCGCTCCAGGGTCTTGATTCTTTCGCCCTCAGATTTTTCTTCATTCTTCAGTCGGTTTTGCTTTTGCTCGAGCCATGAAGAATAATTGCCCTGCCAGGGGATGCCCTGACCGCGGTCAAGTTCCAGAATCCAGCCCGCAACGTTGTCGAGAAAATAGCGGTCATGCGTGACGGCGATAATGGTGCCTTCATATTTTTGCAGGTGATGTTCCAGCCAGGCGACGGATTCGGCATCCAGATGGTTGGTCGGTTCGTCCAAAAGCAAAATGTCCGGTTTCTGCAGAAGCAGGCGACAAAGAGCGACACGTCGTTTTTCGCCGCCGGAGAGCACCTTCACTGGCGTGTCACCCGGCGGGCAGCGCAGGGCGTCCATCGCCATTTCCAGACGTGAATCCATGTCCCAGGCATCGAGCGCATCCATCTTTTCCTGAAGGACAGCCTGTCTATCGCAGAGTTTGGTCATCTCGTCATCCGACAAGGACTCGGCAAATTTTTCGTTCACGGCATTATATTCGTTGATAACATCCATCGTGGACTGCACACCCTGCTCCACAATCTGGCGCACTGTCTTGGACTCGTCCAGACGTGGTTCCTGCTCCAGGTAGCCTACCGTGTGACCCGGGGAAAGAATGGTCTTACCCAGAAATTCATCGTCAACCCCTGCCAGAATCTTTAAAAGAGAGCTTTTGCCGGAACCGTTTAAACCGATAACGCCGATTTTAGCGCCGTAGAAATAAGACAGATAGATGTCTTTGAGCACCGGCTTTTTTTCGTAAATCTTACTGACTCCGATCATGGAGTAGATAACTTTATTTCCTTCATTGGCCATGTAGCGCAAAACCTCCAGCATGGTAAATTGTCCCTAAATGTTGGGGAAAATATTTTGAATGATAATGTTAAAATTGTCCTGCACTTTCTCCCGGCCTTCGATAATGCCCATGTGCCCGGGTAAAAGCAACTCGATATCCAGGTCGGACAGCGTGACGATGCTCTTTTTCAACAATGTGCCGTTGCCTCCGGGAAAATCCGTGCGGCCGACATTCTGCTGAAACACAACATCGCCGGAGAAGAGGATTTTCTTTTCCGGCCAGTAAAGTCCGATGGAGCCGGGCGTATGGCCGGGAATGGAAATGACTTTGAATATCTGATCGCCCAGTTCGAGCTTGCCGTCTTCCATTTGCATGTTGATCTGCATCTGGGGCACGGTGATGCCGAAGAGACCGTAGAGTTCGCCGCCAATGCCTTTGAGGAAATCCATTTCTTTGCGGTGCAGGGCTATCTTCACTGTTTCTTGATCAAAAAGCTCGGAACCCTGAAAGTGATCGGGATGAGAATGCGTGTTGATCACATAGCGGATATTTTTCTTTTTGATGCCGTCGTTCGCCATCTGATTGAGCAAATCGGGTAGATAGCGCGTCAGGCCCGGATCGATGAGCGCCTGTACATCTCCGCCGATATAGTAACTATTGCAGTTGTTGTCAAAATAGTTCGCCCACTCATAAATATAAATATCGTCTTGATACTTCATTTCCAATCCTTCCTTTTTTTAATAGTTCCTTCCCTATAGCCTTCGGCCTTCAGTCTTTATCCTTGCACCTTTTGTCACGGTCCGGATGATCCGGCCGGCGCCTTGCGCGGGACAAAAATCCAAAGCAGGAGATAAAGGAGGAGCCCTGTTCCAAAACAAATAACCAGCAAGGTAAACAATAAGCGCCAAACCCAGGAAGGAACAGGCGTATGTTCTCCCAATCCGCCGCAGACGCCGCTAATCCAGCGGTCCGTATCGGATTTTGTAAAGTTGTGCAACCAGCCATTTTGTGTCACGGATCCACCTTCTCCCGAAGATCTATTTTTAGTGCTATTTTATTTAAGGAGCACAAAGGCATATCCGGAAGGATATGCCTTTGTGCGTTTTTACTTTGCCCGCAAAACTTTGTCCAGCGGCATCTCCGACGAGCTGTGGCCAACTTTAATAATATTGCCGTCTTTATCCACCAGCATGATCATGGGCACGCCGACGACGTTGTAGGCATTGGCCACGCTGCCGTCTTCGTCCAACAGCGTCCGGTAGGGAAGAGAATTGGCCTGGGCAAATCGCTGCACTTTTTTCGCCGGTTCCATAATGTTAACATAAATCACTTGCAGGCCGCGCGGCGCGTAGGTTTCGTAAACTTTTTTGTAAATGGGTACTTCGGCGCGACAACCGGGACACCAGGTTGTTCCGAAAAAAATCAGCACCGGCTTGCCGCGTTGAGCACTCAGACGAAATATTTTACCCTGCAGATCCTTGAGGGCAAAATCCGAAGCGGCGGGGTACTGCGGTTTAAATGGCGCATTAGGAACATACTGTCCCCATGAGACGGATACGGGAACAAAGATCGATATACAAAGTAAAACAATGAAAGCATGAACTGTTTTTCGCATGATACTCCTTCGGATCAACCATCTCGCGAGCTCGCTGCGGAGAATTGACGCTCGTCCCGCTTAAGCGGGATTAAAAAGCAAGCGTGCCCGCAGTATACAGGAAATATTCGGCCGCGCCAATCAAAATAACGCCGAAAACCCTTGTGATTATAGTCATCCAGGCCCCCGATCGCGGCAGTGATGAAATAAATCCGGCAAACGTTCCGACCAGAATCAAGAGCGTCCCCATGCCTAAGGCAAAAGCAAACAGAAGGCCGATGCCCAATAGAACATGGGTCTGCAGCGCCACAAAACCAAGCAGCACGCCCAACACAGGCGCGGTGCAGGGACCGATCACAAAACCGGAGGCCGCGCCCAACAAAAAACTGGCCATAAACCCTTTTTTGCCGCCGGCGGAATATTTCATCATTCCTTGCGGAATCGGGATTGAAATTTTGAAAACATCGAGCATGGACAATCCCATAATCAGGCAAACGTTGGCCATGATAAAATAGACCAGCGGAGTCGTCTGCATCTGTCCGAAGAGTTTTCCCGACAAAGCCGCCACAGCTCCCAGGGCGGCATACATCACCGCCAGCCCCAGAACATAGAACAACGACAGCAGAAAACCGCGCAGTTTCGAGGATGCCCCCTGCGCGCCGATGAATCCGACTGTCACGGGTATCAACGGATAAGTGCAGGGTGTAAAGCTGATCACCAGGCCTCCAAGATAGGCTGCTATGAACGCCAGCAGCACCGAACCCTGTAAATACCCGGATAAATTATTAATTAGATTTTCAATCATCTATTTCCTGGCCATAGTTTTTCAGAATGTATAGACGGGAGGGAAAAACGTCAAGGTGAAATATCGGCAGGTGAAAATTTTTGGCCGCGGACAATCGATGGATTGGCTATCCACAATGCCCATAAAATTAATCTAAAGGGAGGCTCGATGAGAAAAAAACATTCCACCTTGACTTGATAAAATGTTTGTGAGAAAAGACTAAACATCCAGAAGAAGCACAGGGGAAAAATATGAACAAGAGAAAGAGTTTGTGGCTGCTGCAAGTTCTTTTCCTCGCTCTGATCGCCCTGGTCGTCATGGTGCATGTTCCGGCTCAAGCTGCGGAACCCGGGGCTGCCACAGAGGCGACCCGACAATCAAACGTCGCTGTTCTCCATGACCTGCCGTTCAGTGACAAGCAGGACTTTGCCGACGCCGCCCGTGGGTTGGTCGCACCCGCGCCGGCCGCCGTCATCCGCAATCCCGAAGGCCTGATCGTTTGGGATATGAACCCATATCAGTTCCTGAACGGGGACGCCTCTTTGGAGACCATCAATCCCAGCCTGCGACGCCAGGCAACGCTTAACAATTTCCATGGCCTATTTAAAGTGGCCGACCGGATATATCAGGTGCGTGGTTATGACCTGGCCAACATGGGGATCGTTGTGGGCGATACCGGCTACATTGTCATTGATCCCCTCACTTCTGTTGATACCTCACGGGCAGCCCTTGAGCTTGTCTATGCGCATCTGGGAAAGAAACCCATCATGGCCGTCATCCATTCCCACAGCCATGCGGATCACTGGGCAGGCATAAAAGGAGTGGTCTCCGCCGAGGATGTCAAGGGGGGTAAGGTCAAGATCATCGCTCCGGCGGGGTTTATGGAAGAGGCCATCAGTGAAAACATCTACGCCGGCAATGCCATGATCCGGAGGAGCCAGTACATGTACGGGCCCTTCTTACAGCGGGGACCCCGGGGGCAGGTGGATGCAGGCCTCGGGAAATCAGTACCCCTGACCCTGTCCACCAGCCTGATTCATCCGACCGATACGGTGGTTAAAACGGGACAGGAAATGATCGTTGACGGCACCAAAATCGCCTTTCAGATGACGCCCGGCACGGAGGCGCCGTCGAATATGAATTTTCATTTTCCACAGTTGAGGGCGCTCTTTATGGCCGACAATTGTGTGGCCACCCTCCACAACCTGCTTACCCCCCGGGGGGCCCAGGTTCGCAACGCCAAGACCTGGTCAGGCTTTATCCATGAGGCTATTGATCGCTTCGGGGAAACGTCGGATGTGGTCTTTGCCGGCCATACCTGGCCCCGGTGGGGAAAGGAAAATATCATTAATTACCTGCGCAAGCAGGCTGACGTCTATAAATACATCCACGACCAGACTCTGCGCCTGGCCAACCACGGCTACACCATGACAGAAATCGCCGAGGAGCTTCGACTGCCGGATACATTGGCCAGGGAATGGTTCAACCGCGGTTATTATGCCACGGTGGGCTGGAACGCCAAGGCGGTGTATCAGCACTATCTGGGCTGGTACGACGGCAATCCGGCCAATTTCAACCCCTTGCCGTCGGTGGAGGCAAGCAGAAAGTACGTAGAATTCATGGGAGGCGCAGACCAGGTCCTGACCAAAGCGAAGGCATCCTTTGACAAGGGCGAGTACCGTTGGGTTGCCCAGGTTGTAAACCATGTCGTTTTTGCCGATCCCGAAAACCAGGCGGCCCAACTGCTCCAGGCCGACACCCTGGAGCAGTTGGGCTACCAGTCAGAATCGGCCGTCTTCCGGAATTTCTATCTCTTCGGGGCCCAGGAACTCAGGCAAGGCGTCAAGAAGCCCTTCGCCAAGATACCCCCCGCCCTAGACGTCTATCAGGCCCTGACCCTGGACATGATCTTCGACAGCATGGCTGTTCGCCTCAACGGCCCAAGGGCAGCGGGGAAGTCCATTACCATAAACTGGCATTTCACCGACACAAACGAGCTTTACGTCCTGTCCCTGGAAAATTCCGTCCTGAACCACACCGCTGGAAAACAGGCCAAAAACGCCGACTGCTCGGTCAAACTCTCCCGGGAACTTTTCAACAAGGTCATTAACGGACAGACCACCTTTCTCGCCAGGATTCTACTGCGACAGATCTCCTATGAGGGGAGTATCGGGAAACTCAGTGAACTCATGTCTATGCTGGATGAATTCGATCTGTGGTTCAATATCGTAACGCCATAAATTAAGACCAAGAAAGGGAGGATTTAAGATGGACCATTACAAATTATTTATTGATGGAGAGTTTGTTGAAGCGGCAAACGGCGATGTTTTTGAAACCATCGATCCGGGGACGGGAGCACCCTTTGCTACAGTGGCTAAAGCCGGACGGGCGGATGCCGAGGCGGCTATTGCCGCGGCGAAGCGGGCCTTTGAGAGCGGTATCTGGAGCAACCTCAGCCCCGCTGCCCGGGCGGACAAAATCTATGACTTTGCTGATCAGGTGGCCCAGCAGACACTAAGGCTGGCCATAACGGAATCCCAGGACGCCGGGCACGTGATTAAACTCTCCAAGTACTGGGGAATGCTGGGATCGGGGATTCTGCGCAATCTGGGTTACTACGCCAGCCGTGACTTCCCCTGGCAGGAAGAAATTCCCTATTCGGGGAATGTCTTTGCCCCCGGCCGGGAATGGATCCGCCGGGAACCTATCGGCGTCTGCGTCGGTATTGTTCCCTGGAACTTTCCCGCCAGTATGGCCTTCTGGAAAATCGCGCAGGCCATTATCATGGGGAACACCATCGTTTTGAAACCGGCCACCTCTACACCGCTGACGGCTCTGATCATCGCCGAAGCGGCGCAGGCGGCAGGCATCCCGAAAGGGGTCATCAATGTCCTCCCCGGCCCGGGCGGTGAACTGGGCAAGATCCTGTGCACGCACCCCGATGTGGGAAAGGTCGCCATTACGGGAAGCACCGAAGTCGGCCGCGAAATCATGAAAATGGCCGCCGATACAGTGAAAAAGGTCACCCTGGAACTGGGAGGGAAGTCCGCCAACATCATCCTGGATGACGCCGATATCGATCTGGCTGTCAATGGCGCCTGCTTCGGAACTTTCTTCCACCAGGGCCAGGTCTGCGAATCAGGGACCCGTGTACTGGTGCCGGCAAAAATCTATGATGAATTCATTGAGAAAATGAAGAAAAGAGCAGAGCAAATCCGCGTGGGCTACCAACTCCTGCCCGACAGCCACATGGGACCCCTGGCCAATGCGGCCCAACTGGCCACCGTGGAACGCTATGTCAAACTGGGACAGGAAGAAGGGGCAAAGCTGATGACAGGTGGGAAGCGCGTCGTGATGCCCGGCTTGGAAGGTGGTTACTATTATGCCCCCACGATCTTCACCGATGTTAAAAACTCGATGCGTATTGCCCAGGAAGAAATCTTCGGACCGGTCTGCTGCGTCATCAAGTACGACGGCGATGAAGAAGCCGTGGCCATTGCCAATGACTCCATCTACGGTCTGGGCGGCGGCGTCTTTTCCCGCAGCAATGCCCGCGCTGTCCGTGTGGCCGAACAGATCCGTACGGGAACCGTCTGGATCAACAACTATCATATCTTCGCTGATTTTTGCCCCTTTGGCGGCTACAAGCAGTCCGGCGTGGGCAGAGAATTGGGCGCCGCGGGACTTGCCGAATACACCCAGATCAAGCGCATCCACGTCAACTCATTTGCCGCCGTCGAAAGCAACTTCACCATGTCCTGTCTTTCCGATGAGACCAAGGTTGCCTTTGTCCAATATAACTGTCCCACGAATGTGATCTCCGGCCACGGCACACTCCCCGCCATCTATAAAGAGGTGATGAACCTCGGGTGCAAACGGGTCCTGATCATGACTGATCCGGGGGTAAGGAAGGCTGGTCTCGTGCAGCGGGTCCAGGATGCTCTGGTGGAATTCTGTGTGGGCGTCTACGACAATATTGCCCAGGACACGGATCTGGATATCGTGGATGCTGCAACCGCCATAGCCCGTGATCTCAGGGCGGACTGTATCGTCAGTGTCGGCGGAGGGAGTGTTATCGATACGGCCAAAGCGGTTTGTGTTACGCTGAAAAACGGAGGCAAGTGCAATGATCATATTGCCATCAACCGACTCCAGGAACCTCAGATTCCTCACATCGTTATCCCCACAACCTCAGGGACCGGAAGCGAAGTGACGAGTATTGCCGTTATCAAGAGCAAGAAGGCCGGGAGAAAGGTCTTTCTGGTGGATCCCCGGATTATCCCCAATACGGCAATCCTTGATCCGCAATTCACCCTCACCCTGCCGCCGGGATTAACGGCGACAACCGCTATGGACGCCATGACCCATGCCGTGGAAGCTCTGACAAGCATCATGGCCCAGCCCATTTGCGACGGTCAGGCCCTCCAGGCCATTCGCCTGATCAAGGAAAACCTGCCCAAGGTTATCGCCAACCCCAAAGATGAAAAGGCCAGAAACCAGCTTCAGATCGCCGCCACCATGGCCGGTTGGGCCTTCACCATCGCCCAGGTCGGCCTGGCTCATGCCATGGCCCACACACTGGGAATCCTCTATAATGTCCCCCACGGCGCGGCTTGTGGTATTGTCTTACCCGCGGTGATGCGTTTCAATGTCGATTTTGCCGCCGATAAGCTGGCGATGGTTGCCCAGGTCATGGGGATGAACACCGTCGGGATGGACAACCGAACGGCTGCCCTGGCAGCGGCGGACGCTGTTGAAAAGCTGATGAAAGAGGCAGGCCATCCCATGCGGCTGCGTGACGTGGGTGTTCCCGAGGATGGCCTTGATATGGCCGCCTTCCACGCGATCTGCGATACGGCGGCCCTCTTCAATGCCCGGCCCGTGGGAGACCCCGGTGAAGTGGCTGCGCTGTATAAATCATTATATTAATCCTGCCGGAAACGGTATCGCCATCCTGATGGACAGTCGAATCAGGATGGCGATAGTCTTCGCACGACGGGTGTTTGGAAATGCTTCTGCTGTGAACGGACTGTGCGACTCTATCTGCTTTCGTTCAGAATTGAAAGGAAAGCTTTCAGAAGTGCCGTGCGGTATTCGCCATTTCTGGTTAGGATGATCAGGTTTCTTCGTAAATCAAGAGTGGTGTGCACTTCCGTAAGCCACTCATGAGAAAGCTCTCTAGCCACCGCCATTCTTGAAAGACAACTTACTCCCAATCCTGCTTCAACGGCTTTTTTGATGGCCTCCGTGTGCCCAAGCTCCATGGATATGGTAAAGGTGATGCCTTTCTTCTTCAGCGCGGATTCAAATATCTCTCTGGTTCCGGATCCCTTTTCCCGCATGATCCATTGCGCTTTTTCCAGCATAGCCTTGGATGCTCTTTTTTGCATTGTCCAGGGGTGCCCCTTTCCGACGACCACAACAAGCTCATCGTTCCTCCATTGTGTTGAGTGAAGCGAACCGACATGGGAAGGTCCCTCGATAATTCCCATGTCCAACGCACCGGTTTCCACTGCATGCTCGATCTGGTCGGTATTGCCGACCTGCAGCCAGGCTTTGGCACGAGGATAGTTCCGGGTGAAGTCCCCAACGATAGTAGGAAGAATATAGTTGCCAACCGTGGTGCTGGCCCCCACTTTCAATACGCCTATCGGTTCACCGACGGATTCAATCAGCAACTGCTCTATCGTGCTAACTTGCCGCAGCACGTCCTGCGCCTGAGACAAAATCAGACGCCCCCGATCATTGAGCAGTAACCGCCTGCCACGGCGTTCAAAAAGAGGCGTATCGGCAAATTTCTCCAATTCGGCAATAGCCATGCTGACTGCCGATTGGGTGATGAACAACTGTTCGCCGGCTTTCGTAACATGCCGGCCACTGGCAACCTTTTCGAAAATCTCCAACTGTCTCAGTGTAATTGTCATGCCTAGCCTTTCATGAATAATACTGATGATTATTGTAAGAATAATGAATTTTTATTTATCATTAAAAAGATATATTCTGCAAGCAGTAAAAGTCAGCAGGGCAATTCATTAACGGCGCTGCAGGATGAATAGCCCTTTCCATATCCACAGGAGAAAGCAATTATGCGTTTGTTAACAACAAGATGGAACAAGATCACCCGGGGGGCGAATCCACATTAGGTCTGTGCGTTTCAGTTGTTCTCTCGATCGCCAGTCTGAGCCTGATTATGCTCTTTGGAATGGGATAAATGCGGCAGATTCACAGGGGCAATAACCCTGTCCAGTCTTTCATGAATAATACTGATTAATATTATCAAAATTATAAATTGTTATTTATTATTATAATGTCATATAATAAAAAAACTAAAGTCCGGTAAGGCAGGTCTTCGTCGGAATTTTATTCGGGCTTTAGGACCGAAAAAATGAACGGTATTGAGAGGAGGAAAATCATGGCAAAATCAGATACCCCCCTTCTGGATGAACTGGAAAAGGGAAAGTGGCCAAGCTTTGTAAAAGACATGAAGCAGGCGGCCGAAAAGAGTCCCATGGCCGAGGATCTCCTTCGCCAGTTGGAACTTTCTTATAAAGACAAAATCGGTCATTGGAAGCATGGGGGTATTGTCGGCGTCAAGGGCTACGGTGCCGGCGTTATCGGGCGCTACTCGGATCGACCCGATCTGTTCCCCAATGTTCAGGCCTTTCACACCATGAGGGTCAATCACCCCACAGGGTGGTTCTACAAGACGGATGCCCTGCGCAACCTCTGTGATGTCTGGGACAAACACGGCAGCGGTCTCACCAACATGCATGGCTCAACCGGAGATGCCATTCTGCTCGGCACAAAAACAGAGCACCTTCAATCCTGTTTTGATGACCTTTCCGCGGCCGGTTTTGACCTCGGCGGCTCCGGCTCCGCCCTCCGGACACCCAGCGCCTGCGTCGGACCGGGACGTTGTGAATGGGCTTGCGTTGACAGTCTCGATGTTTGTTACAACCTCACCATGCACTACCAGGATAAGATGCACCGTCCCATGTTTCCCTATAAATTCAAGATCAAGGTATCGGCCTGCGCCAATGATTGCGTCGCCTCCATCGCCCGGTCGGATTTTTCCGTCATCGGGACCTGGAAAGGAGACATTCAGATTAACCAGAAGGAAGTTCTCGCCTACGCCGCATCAGCCATCAATATTCAGACGGAAGTTTGTGACCTTTGCCCGACGAAGTGTATGGAATGGAACGGAAAAGAACTGAAAATATATAATGAGGACTGCACCCGCTGTATGCACTGCATCAACCTGATGCCGAAAGCCCTGCGGCCGGGCAAGGAGAGGGGCGCGACCATCCTCGTCGGTGGCAAGGCGCCTATTGTGCAAGGGGCTCTTCTTTCCTGGGTCATCGTGCCGTTTATGAAATTGGAACCGCCTTACACGGAACTCAAAGACTTGATTGACCGCATCCAGGATTGGTGGGACGAGCATGGCAAATCCAGGGAAAGATTGGGCGAATTAATCACGCGCCTGGGCATGAGGGTATTCCTGCGGGCCGTAGGCCTGCCCGCCGTTCCCCAGATGGTTAAGGCGCCCCGAACCAATCCGTATGTATTCTTCTGGCCTGAAGAAATTCAAAAGGAGGTGAAGTAAGATGGCAAAAACAGACATTGGTCCCCCTGACTATAAAACCATGCTGCCACCCGTCATTCAGAGAAATTACGGGAAATGGCTCTATCATGAAATTCTCAAACCGGGCGTGCTCATGCACGTTGCAGAATCCGGAGAGGCGCTCTATACTGTGCGCGCCGGTTCCCCGCGACTGGTCTCAACGGATCACATCCGGGAAATCTGCGACATTGCGGAAAAATATTGTGACGGTTACCTGCGTTTCACCAGCCGTAACAATATTGAATTTCTTCTGGACGACAAGGATAAAGTCGAACCCCTGATTGCCGAACTGGACACGCACAACTATCCTGTCGGCGGTACCGGACACTCCATCTCGAACATCGTCCACACCCAGGGCTGGGTCCACTGCCACACCCCCGCCACCGATGCCTCGGGACCCGTCAAGGCCCTCATGGATGAGATCTATGAGTATTTCGTCACATCGACACTGCCGGCCCATGTCCGGATTGCCCTGGCCTGCTGCCTGAACATGTGCGGCGCCGTGCACTGCTCCGACATCGCCATTCTGGGTATTCACCGTACAGTGCCTAAGGTGGACAACACCCGCGTACCGAACATGTGTGAAATCCCGTCCACGGTAGCCTCCTGCCCCACGGGCGCCATCCGGGGTGATATGAAGAACAAAACCGTTACCGTCAATGACGAGAAGTGCATGTATTGCGGAAACTGTTACACCGTTTGTCCGGCCATGCCGATTGCCGATCCCGAAAACGACGGGATATCCATCTGGGTCGGAGGCAAAGTCTCCAACGCCCGAAGCGCTCCGAAGTTTTCCAAGCTGGCGATTCCTTTTCTTCCCAACAACCCGCCGCGCTGGCCGGAGGTTGTGGATGCCGTGAAGAACATCATCGAAGTCTATGCAAGTCACGCCCGAAAGCATGAACGGGTCGGCGAATGGATCGAACGCGTCGGCTGGGAGCGGTTCTTCACCCTGACGGGCATTCCGTTTACGGACAAGCATATCGACGATTTCGATATGGCAACGGAAACATTCCGAACATCTACGCAATTCAAATGGGGGTGAACATGAGCGAGGACTTGAAAAAACAGATCGTCGACCTTTTTCACGAAAAATCCAAGGGTGACAAAAAGATGTTTTACATCCGGGACGTCACCAAATGGCTCCCCGACGTGGACCGGCATGCCGTTCATGATGCCGTGAAAGTACTGCTCGATGAGGGCGCGCTGGTGTACTGGTCGAGTGGCAGCTCAACGTATCTCGTGCTGGCCGAATTCTTTCCGAAAGAAGAAGGGTCGCGCTCTTAAAATAGGTAATGGACTATGAATCGATCCTGCCCACGTCTGATTGTGGCCGCCCTGCGGGGTGGTGCGGGAAAGACCACACTTTCCGTCGCCATGGCCGTTGCCTTGCAAAAGCAAGGCATTCCGGTTGTGCCTTTCAAAAAGGGGCCGGATTATATCGACGCGGCCTGGCTTTCCCTGGCAGCATCTCGTCCCTGTTACAACCTGGATACCTATTTGATGGGTTCCGGTGAAGTCGTCCGCTCTTTTTCACGTCATGCCGTAGAAGGCGCCGTTTCCCTCATTGAAGGCAACCGGGGACTCTTTGATGGAGTCAATGCCGCAGGCCAATTCAGCACAGCCGAGCTGGCCAAGCTCCTCAATGCACCGGTCATTCTGGTTGTGGACTGCGATAAAGTCACACGGACAGCGGCTGCCATGGTCATGGGATGCCGGAGCCTTGATCCCGACGTCGATATCCGGGGCGTCATCCTGAGCCGGGTGAACGGTAGCCGTCATGCGGCCGTTATCCGGCAGTCCATTGAGGAATATGCCGGACTTCCCATCTACGGCACTGTGCCACGGATGACGGATCTTCCCTTTACGGATAGGCACCTGGGATTAATCCCCCCCCAGGAGCACGACCGCACGCAGCGTGCCCTGGACAGGGCGAACGTTATCGCCCAAGACTACCTGGACATTCCGGGCTTGCTTAAGGTTGCCGAAAGCGCAGCGCCCTGGAGCGTTGATGCATTTCCCAATCCAGCCAACCCCGATCAAAGAGGTGAAGAGCCTGTCACAATCGGCGTGATCAAAGACGCCGCCTTTCAGTTTTATTATTCCGAAAATTTGGAGGCCCTGAGCGATCGGGGCGCAAAAATTGTGGAGATCAGCGCCCTTGATGAAAAAAGCCTCCCGGACGTGGATGCCTTATACATCGGCGGTGGTTTTCCCGAAACCCAGGCCGGTCGCCTCGCCCAAAACGATGTTTTCCGCGGTTCCCTGAAAGCGGCGGCCGAAGCAGGTCTTCCGATTTACGCTGAATGCGGAGGCTTCATTTACCTGGGTGAATCTCTGACCATCGGCGACAAACATTATCCGATGGTCGGCGCACTGCCCGTTGCCTTCGGTATGGAAAAACGGCCGCAGGGACATGGATATACGACCTTGACTGTGGATCAGAAAAACCCTTTTTTTTCCGTCGGCACGAAGATCAGAGGCCACGAGTTTCACTATTGCAGGATCCTGTCCCAAAAGGAAGACGACGCTCATACGGCCTACCGCGTCCTGCGAGGTACAGGGATGGATGGTCAGCGCGACGGCCTGTGCAAAAAAAATATCCTGGCGGGCTTCACCCACCTGCACGCACTGGGAACACCCCAGTGGGCCGAGGCTCTCATCGGCACAGCCAGGCAATATCGTAATGCCGAACAAAACAAGGCGGCTTGTCCCCCTTTGAAAAAGGGAGATGCAGGGGGATTTTAAAAAAGCACAACAGGACCAAATCCCCCCTGACCCCCCTTTAGAAAAAAGGGGGGCACCATGAACACAGGGCTTTAGAATACATGAGAATTGAATAATTTTAAATACAGCAGGAGGTTTCACACATGCCGCAAATCGAATTAGCAGGTAAAACATACGAAGTGGATGAAGACGGGTTTCTTCAGGAGCTCGACAAATGGAATGAAGAGTTCGCACAGGCTTACGCACACACAGAGGACATTGAAGGGACGCTCACGGAAGAACATTGGAAACTCATCAATTACCTGCGGAATTATTATCAGCAGTTCGGCATCGCGCCTATGATCCGAAAAATCTGTAAAGACCTGGGGATCGACATGAAAAAGCTCTATGAGCTCTTTCCGACCGGACCGGCCAAAGGCGCCTGCAAGCTGGCGGGGCTCTCGAAACCGACAGGGTGCGTGTAATTTCTCCATCTGAGAAAAGGAGAAGCCATGGGAACGCTGATTATCTATCTGACCTATATAGCCTACGTGTTCATCGTCGCGGTGTACACGATCAAGGTAGTGGGATGGCTGAGGATGCCGCCGCACATCCGGTGGGATCTTTATCCTGTGATCCATGAAAAGCATTACGGCTATGGCGGTTCCTATTACGAACAACAGGAATGGTGGACAAAGCCCCGTCCCAAGAATCGCTGGCGAAGCTTTTTGTATTCGTTAAAAGACAATTTATACATGGGCCAGTACTATAAAAGCAACCCCCTCTACTGGCTGTTTCTTCTACCGTGGCACCTGGGATTCATTCTCATTATTACATTCCATATCCTCTGCTTCTTTGCAGCCACGGCCATGCTCGGAGGGTTAGATATCGGAGCTGCCTCAGGTCAACTCGCGGGGGTGGCGTTTTACTATCTCCTGCTTGTAACAGGAGGGATCGCTTTCGTGACGGGAACATTCGGGAGTATCGGCATGGGAATTATCCGGTTGGTCGACCGTTCTTTGAGGAAATACTCCATGCCGATGAATTTTTTCAATTATCTCTTCTTCCTGATTGTCTATGGCAGCGGCCTTTTTGCCTGGCTAGTCCTCGATCCAACCCTGGATGAATACCGTACGTACTGGTTGGGGCTGATCACTCTGTCCCCGCCTGTGCTTCACCCGATGACATTACTGCATATCATCCTGTTCGATATCTTCCTCATCTATCTGCCGTTTACCCGTTCGACGCACTACATCACGCGAATACTTGCTTATTTCTTCATCCGCTGGGATGACGAGCCGAATCAGCGTGGCAGTAAGATGGAGGGGCAGATCAATACTCTCCTGGCACAGAAAGTCTCCTGGGAAGGCCCGCATATCGCAACTGGAAAGACCTGGGTTGAGGTGGCCATAGAACCGGGATTCCCCGATGCGAAAAAAGATAATAAAGGATAGTAAATGAATAAGCTGATTCATATTAAAGATTTCAGCCGCCCCGGCGGACAATTAACGGAAATAGATCCCGCGGAGCTTATGCCCCTGCCGCCGCCATACGATAAGATGGAGAAAGCACCGATTAGACAGCTCACGGATGAACAACGCAAGCGTATGGATGCGTCGCTCGACGGCATCGTCGCTATCGGCCTTACTCCGCCTGCAACCCCGGAGGAGGAGAAGGCTTTCATTGAAAAATTCCTTGCCGGTCTGGAAAAACTCTTTACGGTAGAAGATAACTGGACGTTTCTCCAGCCGCTTGTCCATACGCTGGATTACTGCGTAAAGTGTCAAGTTTGCTCGGACGCCTGCCCGACATACGAGGCCAGTGGCCATCAGGAGATATATCGCCCTACGATGCGACCGGAGATTCTCCGCAGAATCATCAGCACTTACATCAAAAAGGAAAATTCCCTGTTAAGAAAGTTTAAGGACAGCGATATCGATCTTAACTGGCAGACACTGGCAAGGCTTGCGGAGCTTGCCTACAGGTGCACTCTCTGCAGGCGTTGCGCTCAAGTCTGTCTCTTGGGCTGCGATAACGCACTCATCAGCAGGGAGATCCGGAAAATATTCAGCCAGCAGATGGGAATCGCCCCCAAGGAGATCCACGAGAAGGGTTCCGTCCAGCAGCTCAAAGTCGGTTCCTCGACGGGGATGACGCCTGCGGCCCTGAGGAATGTCCTGGAGTTTGCCGAAGAGGAAATCGAGGAGAAGACGGGCCGGAAGATCAAGATTCCTGTGGACAAGAAAGGGGCGGATATGCTTCTCATCCACAACGCCGGTGAATTCCTGGCCTGGCCGGAAAACCTGGAGGCTTTTGCCATCATCCTGGATGCCGCCGGTGTGGACTGGACAATCTCCTCCGAGATTACCGGTTACGACTCCGTCAATTACGGCGTCTGGTACGACGACTTCCAGTTCGCCCGGGTGGCTATTCGCCAGTCCCAGGTAGCAAAAAATCTGGGCGTCCGCAAGATCTCACTGGGGGAATGCGGCCATGCTCATAAGGCGGGTATCGTTATTGCCGACCGTGTTCTCACGGGCGACCTCAACATCCCCAGGGAAAGCATCCTTCCGCTTTTGGAAGATATCGTTTTAAGCGGAAAGATTAAGCTCGACCCCAGCCGGAATAATTTCCCCGTCACGCTCCATGATCCATGCAACATGGTCAGACTGATGGGCATCGTTAAGCCGCAACGGCGGATTCTGGAGAAGATCTGCCCGCAATTCCGGGAAATGACGCCCCATGGTGTGGAAAATTATTGTTGCGGTGGTGGAAGCGGTTTCGCCATCACGCAATCGACTAATTTCCCCGATTGGCGTTCCGCCGTTTCCGGGCGGATGAAGCTCAAACAGATTCTTGATGCCTTCCTTGATGTTCCCGGGGCGGAAATCAAGAAGTATGTCTGCGCACCTTGTTCGAACTGCAAAGGTCAGTTCCGCGACATGTTCGAATATTATGGCGTCTGGAAAAAATCAGGGATTCTCTATGGTGGATTGGTGGAGTTGATCGTCAACGCCATGGTCGATATCGAGAAACCCTTTATTCAGTGGGAATGGCATTGAACGCAATGAAGAACATCAGCATATCACTGATTGCCGTTTTAATCCTGGCGGCGCTGCCCGCGGTCTTGTCCGCAGCCGGATTAACCGGCCTCATAACGAACATTCTGCCGTACGTCGCCATAACCGTTTTCCTGATCGGCTTCATCTGGCGTATTCTTTTGTGGGGCAAAGCCCCCGTCCCTTTCCGCATACCCACAACGTGCGGGCAGGAGAAATCTCTCCCCTGGATTAAAACCAATCCGGCAGAAAATCCCTCAGGGCTTCCGGGAGTGATCGCAAGAATGGCCCAGGAGATCTTCCTGTTTCGGTCCCTGTTCCGGAATACGGACGTGGCGATTGTTGACGGACGGCCTGTTTACGGCAGTGCCAAATGGCTCTGGTTTTGTGGTCTTCTGTTCCACTGGTCACTGCTGATCATTGTACTCCGACACCTACGCTTTTTTATCGAACCGATCGCCCCCTGGATCGGCGCTCTATCTGCGGTAGACGGATTCCTTGAGATCGGCATCCCGACCCTTTATCTGAGCGATGCCGCCATCCTCGGAGGGCTGACGTTCCTATTCCTGCGCCGGGTAGTTGTCCCGCAGATGCGCTACATCTCCTTGTTTATCGATTATTTTTCACTGCTGCTGATCTTAGGCGTGGTGAGCACGGGCCTTCTGATGAGGCACTTTTCCCCCGCCGATCTCAACGCGGTGAAAACTCTCGCCCTGGGCTGGGTCACCTTTTCGCCTGTTGTCCCCAAAGGAATCAGTGCTGTTTTTTACATCCACCTGTGCTTCGTCTTCGCCCTGTTGGCCTGGTTTCCCGCAAGTAAGCTCATGCATGCGGGCGGGGTCTTTCTCAGCCCGACCCGCAACCTCGTAAACGACAGTCGCAGACAAAGACATATCAATCCTTGGAATGCGCCCGTCCCGATCCATACCTATGAAGAATACGAGGATGAGTTCCGGGATAAAATGAAGGCATCGGGATTACCCGTGGAAAAGGAGTAGCCGTGTCGTTTGCTAAGATTCCTAAACCTGATGAATTGATCAAAATACAATACGCGCCGCCGAAGGCGGCTTGGATGGAGACGCCTGTCGATTTCCGTCCGGGAACCTGGAGCTACAGCGGGGCTGCGAAAAATCTTACCTACCTGGATCTCCCGAACCCGCGAGCCTGGCAGCCCGCAGACGCAGACTGGAAACTGCCCGACAACTGGCAGGCCATTATCCTGGAAGGCATGAAGGAGCGCCTGAAAAAATATCGTTCCTTCCGACTGTTCATGGATATCTGTGTCCGATGCGGCGCCTGCGCCGATAAATGTCATTTCTATATCGGCTCCGGCGATCCCAAAAACATGCCGGTGCTCCGGGCGGAACTTTTGCGTTCCGTCTATCGCCGCTACTTTACGACGTCGGGCAAGCGCTTCGGCCGTCTGGCGGGGGCGCGCGATCTGACAGAGGATGTTCTGAAGGAATGGTTCTACTACTTCTACCAGTGCACCGAATGCCGGCGCTGTTCCGTCTTCTGCCCTTACGGCATCGATCAGGCAGAGATCACCATGATGGGCCGGGAGCTCCTCAACCTCGTGGGGTGCAACATCAACTGGGTCATCGAGCCTGCGGCTAACTGCTTCCGGACGGGCAATCACCTGGGCATTCAGCCCGGCGGCATCAAGGACATGCTCGAATTCATGGCCGACGACATCGAAGACCGGACGGGTATCCGGGTAAACGTGCCCATCAATAAGAAAGGCGCCGATATTCTCTTTGTCACACCGTCAGGCGATTATTTCGCCGACCCGGGGACGTTTACCTGCATGGGTTACCTGATGCTCTTCCACGAGATCGGCCTGAATTACACCTTCAGCACCTACGCCTCCGAAGGAGGAAACTTCGGTCTCTTCACGTCCGCTGAAATGGTCAAGCGCCTCAACGCCAAGATCTACGCTGAAGCAAAACGGCTCGGCGTCAAGTGGATTATCGGCGGCGAATGCGGCCACATGTGGCGGGTCATCCATCAATACATGGACACGATGAACGGTCCCGCCGATTTTCTGGAGGAGCCCGTTTCTCCCATTACGGGAACCCGTTTTGAAAACGCCAAAACAACAAAGATGGTTCATATTGTGGAGTTCACCGCTGACCTGATCAAAAACGGCAAGCTGAAACTCGACCCCCGGCGAAACGACCATCTGAAACTTACCTTTCACGATTCGTGCAATCCCGCGAGGGCCATGGGGCTCTTCGAAGAGCCTCGCTATATCATTAAAAACGCCTGCAACCATTTCTACGAGATGGCGGAAGATACGATCCGGGAAAAGACCTTCTGCTGCGGCGCCGGGGCGGGTCTGGGAAACGACGAAAACCTGGAGATGCGGATGCGCGGCGGGATGCCGAGGGCCATGGCTGTGAGAGACGTGGTAAAAAAATATGACGTCAACCGTCTGGGCTGCATCTGTGCCATTGACCGGGCGACGCTGACCTCGCTCATGGATTACTGGGTGCCGGGTGTCACAGTCATGGGCGTCCATGAGCTTCTGGCCAACGCCCTGGTGATGACGGGAGAAAAGGAACGTACCACCGACCTGCGGGGAGAACCGCTGGCAGGCTGTTGAAACTATGCCGCAATGACGAGGAGCATTACAACACGGTCTCTTCGCGAAAATGACGGATGAAAAAAGGAAAAATGAATAATCATCAATGGGGCAAGATAGCAGTCGGACTTGTGATCTTCGTGGTTTTGATCACGTTTCCCTTCTGGTACGGCAAAGGGAAGACATCCCCGCCGCCCCAGCTGAGCCTCGATACGCCTGCCATTGCTCAACTGAAGGAAAAGCGCTGCGTGGAAGATACAAGTTTCATGCGTGGCAATCACATGAAACTTCTTAACGTCTGGCGCGACGAAGCTGTCCGCGAGGGCCACCGTCTTTACACGGCGAAAGACGGCCGCACTTTCGAAAAAAGCCTGTCCGGCGCCTGCCTGAAATGCCACAGCAACAAGGAACAGTTCTGCGACCGGTGCCATAACTATCTGGGCGCCAAGCCTTCCTGTTTCAGTTGCCATAACGTTCCCGGGGAGGTAAAAAAATGACGACGAATCGCAGAGAATTTCTGAAAATAGTGGGGGCGTCCACACTCTCCCTGATTGTGCCTGCAATCGTCTGCCCGGCCTGGGCCAAAGAGAAGATTATCCCCATAAGCGATTTCCCGGAGACCTTGTCACCATCAAAGGCTCTCACGGCCAAACGCTGGGCGATGGCGATAGATGCTTCAAAATGCCCCGCCGGCTGCACCGATTGCATCACGGCCTGTCACGGGGTGCATAACGTTCCCGCTTTCGGCAACCCCAAGGATGAGGTCAAATGGATCTGGCAGGAGGAGTTCCCCCGTATTTTCCCCGAAGAGAATCATTCCTCTCTGCCAGAAACCACTAGATCCAGGCGACCGATCGTTTTGTGCAATCAGTGCGCAAATCCTCCCTGCGTCCGGGTTTGCCCAACCAAGGCCACGTTCCAGAGGCAAGACGGCATCGTGATGATGGACTATCACCGCTGCATCGGTTGCAGGCTTTGCATGGCCGCCTGTCCCTACGGCGCAAGAAGCATGAACTACCGGGATCCCCGGCCTTTTATCACCAAAATAAATCCGGATTACCCAACGCGAACCAAAGGCGTTGTAGAGAAATGCAACTTCTGTGAGGAAAGGCTGGTCCGGGGACTTTTACCCGCCTGTGTGCAGGCCTGTAAGGAAAAGGCCCTGGTCGCAGGCGATGTAGAAAATCCCCAATCGGAAGTCCGGCTTCTTCTGGAAAAACGCTTTAACCTGCGTAGGAGAGCAAGCTTAGGAACTAAGCCGCAGATTTACTATATTGTATGAGGATGCTATGCTGGAAAAATCTCTGAAAGGCAGCCGCAGATACTGGATCTGGATCATCTTTTTACTGATTGTCGCCGCGATCGGGTTTTTCTTCTACCTTCGCCAGTTGGATTATGGTTTAGGTGTCACGGGGATGAGCCGGGATGTCTCCTGGGGGCTTTATATTGCCCAGTTCACCTTCCTGGTCGGCATTGCCGCTTCGGCGGTCATGCTGGTTCTTCCGTATTATCTTCACGACTACAAGGCCTTCGGCAAGATCACCGTCCTGGGGGAATTTCTGGCTGTTGCCGCCGTTATCATGTGTGTACTCTTCATTTTCGTTGATCTCGGCCAGCCCTCCCGCGTGATGAATGTCCTCTTGCATCCGTCGCCAACCTCGATCCTTTTCTGGGACATGATCGTCCTTTCCGGCTATCTCCTGATTAATATTTTTACCGGTTGGGTCATTCTATCCTGTAATCGCAAAGAAGTCCCGCCACCGCGCTGGGTCAAACCGCTGATCTATCTCTCGATCCCCTGGGCCATCAGCATCCATACGGTAACGGCTTTCATCTATGCCGGTCTTCCAGGAAGAAGTTTCTGGCTGACGGCGATTATGGCCCCCCGCTTTCTGGCCTCCGCCTTTGCTTCCGGCCCCGCCCTGTTGATTATCTTCTGCCTGATCTTAAAGCGTTACGGGCGTTTTGACGCAGGCGAAAAAGCGATCCAGGCCCTGTCCAAGATCGTGGCCTATGCCCTCGCGGCAAGCATCTTCTTTGTCCTTGTGGAACTGTTCACCGCCTTTTACAGCCAGATTCCGGAACATGCCCAGCACTTTCTTTACCTTTTCGCTGGTCTGGACGGCCACACGAAACTCGTTCCCTGGATGTGGACATCGACAGTTCTTGCCTTTGCGGCCATGGGAATGCTGATCATCCCGTCAATCCGCCGCAGCGATGGATGGCTCGCCGTAGCCTGCGTTTTCGTGTTTGTTTCGCTTTGGATTGAGAAGGGCCTCGGTCTGGTCGTGACCGGGTTTATCCCCTCGCCATTGGAGGCCATAACCGAATATGTTCCGACGGGAGTGGAAATCGCCATCACCATCGGTGTATGGGCGATCGGATTCATGATTTTGACGATCCTTTATAGGATATTTATTGCCGTGCACGATGAAAAGGAAAACTCATGAACGATAAGAAGAGGATCCTTATCATCGGGGCATCCGCTTGCGGTGCGAAAGCCGCATCACGCATAAAACGGCTCCGGCCCGACTATGCCGTTACCATCCTGGACCAAGGGCAGTTCATTTCCTATGCCGCCTGCGGTATCCCGTACTATCTTTCCGGGAAAGTCCGCGATCTGGACGACCTGATGAAAACCACATACGGCAGAATCCGCGATGTGCTATATTTTAAAGATCTGAAGGATATTACGATTCATACGAACGTAAGGGTCCTCGATATCGACAGGAACACCCGCAGGGTCGGTGCAACAAACATGAGCACCGACGAATCTCTCTCCTTCGAATATGACACGCTGGTCCTGGCGGCGGGTGCATCGCCGAAGATGCCCCCGATTCCGGGATCGAATCTTAAGGGCGTGTATCACTTAACCCGCATACAGGATGCCGCGGCCATCGCCCAGGAAATTCGGGATCACGCGCATGGTTCCGCCGTGATCGTCGGTGGGGGATTTATCGGCGTCGAGGCCGCCGAGGCACTGATCCTCAAGAAATGGAACGTGACGCTGCTGGAGCGCGAAAGCCAGCTCTTTCCGGGAATGCTCGACTTCGAAATTTCAGCGATGATCCAGGAACATTTTTATGAAAATAGGGTGGATTCGGAATTCAACGCCGAAATCATTTCCTTCGAAGGAGAGGAAGGGAAGATTAACAAGGTCATCACAAAAAATAATGAATATCGTGCCGATATAGTCATTGTCGCGGCCGGCCTCAGGCCCAATACGGCTATTGCGGAGGCAGCCGGCCTTGCGTTGGGGGAAACCCGGGCGCTCAAGGTCAATGCCCATATGCAGACCAGTGATCCGTCCATTTATGCCGGTGGAGACATGGTCGAAAACAAGCATATTATTACGGGAAAACCATGTTACATTCCCCTCGGTTCCACTGCAAACAAACACGGCCGGGTCATTGCCGACAATATCTGCGGCATGGATTCGACGTTTCCCGGCGTACAGGGCACTTTCGTGTGCAAAGCGTTTGAATACAATGTAGGTTCCACCGGTATCACGGAAAAACAGGCAAAACAGATGGAACTGGATGCCTTCGCTCTTTCTGTCTGTGGATTCGATAAGGCCCATTATTACCCCGACAGTCAAATCATGGCGTTGAAAATCATATTTGAAAATGGCACCCACAGACTTTTGGGTCTGCAGGCCGTGGGAAAAGGCGATATCGCCCGCCGCATTGATGTGGCCGCTACGGCCATGCGTCTCGGCGCAACCCTTCAGGATATCATTTATTTGGATATGGCCTATGCCCCTCCATTTTCACCGGCGCTGGATATCTTTGTCACCGCTCTCAATGTTGCAGAAAATGTGAACTCCGGCATGATGAGGCCGATTACAGTTGTGGAGGCCAAGAGGCTTCTGGACCATGAAGACGCTGTGTTGATGGTGGACGTCAGATCGGATTTGGAATTTCGGCGCGCGCACATCGACAATCCCAAAGTCGTCAATATTCCCCTCGACGAACTGCATGAGAGAAGCGCCGAGCTACCCAGGGAGAAGAAAATCGTCTGCATCTGCCTGCTTGGTTTGAGGGGGTTTTCAGCCCAGCGGATCCTGGACGCGGCCGGTTTCCCCGATGTCTGCACCGTCGAGGGCGGAATTTATCTCTGGCCATGGAAAGAAGATTTGGTATGATAGGGACAGGCCACACACATTCGAGACGTATTCAGCAGAGGGTGCAACCGATAAGAGATGGAGTGTTCATTGAAAATTCTAGTCTTAAATTGCGGCAGTTCATCGCTCAAATACAAACTCTTTGAGATGGGGGACAACATCGTCCTGGCCCATGGTCAGGCGGACCGTATCGGCATGACCGACGCTGTCTTTCAACATGATGCGCAAGGGCACGAAACCTTTCTGAACAAAACACCGCTCGCCAATCATCACGAAGCCGTGCATGCTCTGTTGACCCATCTTGTCGACGGGCAGCAGGGAGTTCTAACGGATATGAGTGAAATTGGTGGTGTCGGGCACCGGGTAGTTCACGGCGGAGAACATTTCCGTACCTCCGTTATCGTTGATCCCGCGATACGGGAAACCCTCGAGGCAACCAAGAAACTCGCCCCGCTCCATAACCCGCCGAACCTCATGGGAATTGATGTCTGTACAAGCCTCATGCCCGGCGTACCCCAGGTGGCTGTCTTCGACACAGCCTTCCACCAGACCATGCCAGCATATGCATACACCTACGCGATCCCTTATCATTATTACATAGAGGATCATGTCCGCCGCTACGGCTTCCATGGCATCTCACATCGTTATGTAGCCTGCCGGACGGCGGAAATCCTGGGGAAGAATATGGAGGATTTGAGGATCATCACCTGCCATCTCGGAGCAGGCTCGAGTCTCTGCGCTGTGGCGGCAGGAAAATCTCTGGATACCTCCATGGGTTTTACACCTCTGTCGGGTCTCGTTATGGGTACACGCTCGGGTGATATCGATCCGGCGCTTGTTTCCTTCCTTGTGGAGAAGGAGCAGAGTTCCCTGACGCAGGTGATGGACATGCTGAATCGCGAGAGCGGCGTTTTCGGCATCTCCGGCATATCGCCCGATTTTCGCGATCTGGAAAAGGAAGCCGGCATCGGCAATGAGCGGGCACGTCTGGCGCTTGATGCCTATGCTTATAGTGTGGCCAAAGGGATTGGTTCCCTGATTCCGGCCGCAGGCGGTCTTGATGTTCTTGTCTTTACCGCGGGAATCGGCGAACACTCACCAAACATGCGGCGGCGGATCTGCGCATTTCTTTCCTGTCTGGGCATTGCTCTGGATGAAAATAAAAATATCGATGGCTTTGTCGAAGGGGAGATCTCCCAGCCCGGGACGAAGGTAAAAATTCTCGTCGTTCCAACGGATGAAGAAAAAATGATCGCCCGGGAGACGCGGACGGTTTTGCAAAAACAATAACGTCAAATAGACTGGAGGTTTTAAAATGAAAAAAGTAAAAATGACACCCAGCGAAGCGATTGTCGAGACATTGCTGGCGGAAGGGGTGGATCACGTATGCGGCATAGTGGGTTCCGCCTTTATGGACATGCTCGATCTTTTTCCGGCAGCGGGGATCAAATTTATACCCGTCCGCCATGAGCAGAGCGCCGCTCATATGGAAGACGCCTACTGCCGCGTGTCGGGCCGGTGCGGTGTCGTCACAGGCCAGAACGGCCCCGGCATAACCAATATGGTCACATCGGTTGCCGCGGCAAACATGGGGCATACGCCCCTGGTCATTATTTCCCCGTCGGCGGGGACGCCCACCATCGGCTGGGACGGTTTCCAGGAATGCGACCAAATGTCCGTCTTTAAGGCCGTCACGAAAGCCGTCGTCCGCGTTCCCCATCCCAAAAGAGCGGCTGATTGCCTGAGAACGGCCTTCCGCATCGCATACGCCGATCGGGGCGCTGTTCTTTATGATATTCCCCGTGATTATTTCTACGGAGAGATCGAAGAGACCATCCTGAAACCCTCCCAATACCGGGTGGACGCCAGGGGATGCGGGTCCATGGAACAATTAAACAGGGCTGCCGAACTTCTGTCCAAAGCCAAAAATCCCGTCATCGTCTCCGGACGGGGGGTGGTCGATGCCGACGCGCTGGACATCGTCAAGGCCATCGCCGAACACCTGACCGCACCCGTGGCGGTCACTTATCTCCATAATGACGCCTTCTACGGAAATCATCCTTTATCCATCGGCCCCATCGGCTATATGGGTTCCAAAGCGGCCATGAAGACGCTGGCCAAGGCTGACGTCATGCTGGCTATCGGGACAAGGCTCTCCGTCTTCGGAACCCTGCCCCAGTATGACATCAATTACTTCCCGGAGAATGCCAAGATTATCCAGATCGACATCAACCCCAAGCATATTGCCCGGACCCACCCCATCGAGGTCGGAATCATCGGCGATGCCAAGGAAGCCACTGTGGAAATCCTGAAGCGCCTGAAGGTCCTGGACCGAGGCCGCAAGCCCGATGCCAAACGCCTGGCAGCCGTGGCCAGGGAAAAGAAGATCTGGGAAAAGGAGATTGTCGATTTAGCCATGGTTGACGGCAATCCCATGAACCCAAGAAGAGTCCTGCTCGAAATCTCCAAAGCTCTGCCGGACAATGCCATCGTGTCCACTGATATCGGCAATGTTGCCTCGACAGCCAACAGTTACCTCAAGTTCAACCAGTCGAGACGGCATATCGCCGCCCTGACCTTTGGCAACACCGGATTTGCCTATCCGGCAGCCCTCGGGGCGCAGATCGCCTGTCCCAAAGCGCCGGTCATCGCCATTGTCGGCGACGGCGCCTGGGGCATGAGTCTCCATGAGGTCAGCACCGCCGTGGAGCACAATCTGCCCGTTGTGGCCTGCGTTTTCCGGAACATGTGGTGGGGGGCCGAGGCCAAAAACCAGGTGGACTTCTATAACAACCGGTTCGTAGGCGTGGACATTCCCACACCTGCGAGCTTTGTGCCGGTGGCCAAGGCGATGGGAGCCAACGGTATCCAGGTGAGTCGGCCCGAGGACATCAAGGAAGCCTTTCTGTCCTGTATCAAAAGCCGCAAGCCCACCGTGCTGGAATTTCTGGTAGACGGCAAGCAATTGGCCCCGCCCTTCAGGAAGGATGCCCTGGCGTTGCCGACTCGATTCCTATCCAAGTACGCTCATCTGGATCATCACAACTGGTACAAAGGAGGCGTCGATGATTTATAAAGATTTAAAAGGAAAAACAGCCATCGTAACGGGGTCCGGTAAGAAGACCGGCATCGGCTATGCCATTGCGGAGAAGTTGGCTTCTTGCGGATGCAACATCATCATTGCCGATCTGGGCAAACCGCCCGTGCCGGGAGAATCGCTGAAGTCCGCAACCGGTGAAGAAATGGAGGCGATTGCCGCAGAATTAGCAAAAACATACGGCGTTCGGACATTATCGGTGGCCGTTGATGTTACGGATGCGAGCGCCATCGGAGCCATGGTGGCCAACATCAAAGGCGCCTTCGACCACATTGACATTCTTTGCAACAACGCGGGAGCATCCTTCGGCGTCCCGAATACAATCCTGAGTTATGACGAAGCGGCCTGGATGAAGACCATCGACGTGAATCTGTTTTCCGTCTTCCGCATCTCGCGGGCCGTCATTCCCCTGATGGCGGGCAAACCAGCAGCCATTATCAATACGGCATCGCGGGCGGGCAAGGCGCCTCCCATCTTCAACAGCGCCTATGCGGTGGCCAAGGCGGGCGTCATCATGTTGACCAAAACCATGGCCAAAGAACTGGGCGGCGGCGGAATCCGCGTTAACGCCATCTGCCCGGGACAGGTTGCCACGGATCTGGAAAAGTGGCGTTTTGGTCTGGAAGCGTCATTTTTCGGCACGACTGTTGAGGAGCGGGAAAAGGAAATGTGCAAAACCATTCCCCTGGGATACATCGGTCTTCCGGAGGACGCCGCTGATCTGGTGGCCTTTCTGGCTTCCGACGCCTCGCGGTATATTACCGGACAGGCCATTAATCTCGATGGCGGTCAGTGCATGGAATTATAACCATAAAAACGCATCGTTTTAGGAGGATATACTATGGATAAAATTATTGGCGGCAAGCTTGTTGCGGATGCCTTAATCGAGCGCGGGGTAGATTACATATTTTCCCTCAGCGGCGGACACATTACCCCCATTTACCAATTTCTGGAAAACACAAGCATCACGATCTTTGACACCCGCCATGAACAGGCGGCCGTCTTCATGGCCGAAGCCTGGGCCAGAATGAACCGCAAACCCGCTGTGGCGATGGTTACAGCGGGACCGGGTTTTACCAATGCCCTCTCCGGTATCGCCAGCGCCAGGCTGTCCAACGCTCCGGTTATCCTTATTGCCGGCTGCGTGGGGCTCGAGACCGCCGAGAAGCTTGATCTTCAGGATATGACCCAGCTTCCGGTCATCGAACCCATGGTTAAAAAAGCACTGGTCTGCCATATCCCGGAGCGGATTCCTGAATTCATCGACATCGCCTTCCGCACAGCCATGAGCGGCCGACCCGGACCGGTCTATCTGGAACTTCCCTGTGATGTCCTGAACGCCACGGTGGACATGGCCAAGGTCAAAAAGATGCATACCACGCTCACGACCAAACCCGTTGACCGGGAAAACACAAGGAAGGTTGTTGATCTCCTGAAGGCGGCTAAAAATCCCGTCGTCATCGGTGGAAGCGGTATCTGGTATGCCGATGCGGGAAAAGAGTTTGTTGAGTTTGTGGAGAAGATAGGGATACCGGCCTTTACAGCGGGAGCGGGACGGGGTGTCTTACCCGATACTCACCCTCTTTGTTTTGAATCATCTCTGGCCATAAGGCCCGGCAGCGCCATGCTGGCTCTGATGAGTTCCGACCTGGTGCTTTTCTTAGGCGGCAGGCTCAGTCTGTTCTATATTTTCGGAGAAATATTTCCTGCGGCGGCGAAATTTATCCAGGTCGATATCGCACCGGACGAGATAGGACGAAATCGCACGGTTGATCTCGGGATCGTTAGTGATACGAAGGCATTCCTGAAGGAGCTCAACAGTATTCTGGATGAAAAAGCCATCGGCGACAAACTAAAAAAGCAATACCAGCCCTGGGTGGACACGGTCCGAAAGGCGGATTTAGAAGGCAAAGACCAGGCCAAAGCCATGTGGGAATGCAATACTCTGCCCATTCACCCGATGCGGCTGGCCAAAGAAGTAAACGACTTTATGAATCGGGAAGATGACATCATCGTTGCCGACGGCGGCGATACATCGACTTGGATGGGCATGACCCGGACGGTCAAAAACGGTGGAACCTATCTGGATTACGGCCTTTACGGGTGCCTCGCGGTGGGGCTTCCCTATGCCATTGCGGCCAAGCTGAAGCATCCGGATAAGCGCGTTCTCGCCATTATGGGTGACGGCTCTACCGGCTTTAATTTTATGGAATACCATACCGCCATCCGCAAGAAAATCCCGATTGTCGTGGTCATCGGCAACGATCAGGCCTGGGGCATGATCATGCACAGCCAGCAACTGCGTCTGGGTCACAATATTCCGAACGGGACTGAGTTGGGCTGGGTGGATTACCATAAGATGGTTGAGGTCATGGGCGGCTTTGGCATCTGCGTGGAGAAACCGGAAGATATTCGGCCGGCACTGGAAGCAGCTTTTGCCTCCGGAAAGACAGCCTGCGTCAACGTCAAGGTAGATCCGGCCATCATCAGTCCGGGCAGCGTGGCTCTTGCCAATCTTGGCGGATACAAGAGCAGTTAACGGATAGATTCTCCTATCACCGGGTAAAGTGTACTTGCCAGGTTAATCTTCTCATGAGGTAAGGAGGTCCCATGAATAACGTTACGGCACCCAGGGAATATAAGTTGTCAAAGCGCAGTTCCTATTATATCTTTACGCTGCTGTTTCTGCTGTATTTCTTCGATTATGCGGATCGGACGATCGTGACATCCCTTGCTCCTTTTATTCAAAAGGAGTGGGGCCTTACGGACACGCAGTCCGGCTTGCTCATGTCAGTCGTTTACTGGTCCATCGTTGCCTTTGTTTTTCCCGTTTCGATCCTCGTTGATCGCTGGAGCCGGAAAAAAACCATTGGCGTCATGGCCCTTCTCTGGACCGCGGCGACGGTAGCCTGCGCTTTCACGAAAACCTTTCCACAGTTGCTGGTAGCCCGCTCCGCCATCGGGATTGGCGAGGCCGGATATGCTCCGGCCGGTACGGCCATGCTTTCCGGTTTGTTTCCTCCGGAAAAACGTTCCCGCATGATGGGTCTCTGGAATATCTCTATTCCTCTCGGGATCGCCGTCGGCATTGGCCTCGGCGGTTTCATAGCCACACATTGGGGCTGGCGGCATGCCTTCGGTCTGGTGGCTATTCCCGGGGCAATCGTGGCCATTCTTTTTTTCTTCGTCAAAGATTATAAAACGGTGGAACTGGTCAAAACCGATACGTGCAATACCGGTCAAAACCAGGTCAAGATGACTAAGATGGATATCTTCCGGGAATTTATTCATACCCCATCTCTGATTTTTACCAATCTCGGGTTTGTCGGTTGCGTCTTTGCCAATAATGCGGTCATCTTCTGGCTTCCCTCATATTTGCACCGTACGACAGGTGTCTCCATCAGTGAGGCCGGCATGAAAACGAGTGTGCTGATGATCCTGGCGCTTATCGGCCTGCCTCTGGGAGGATGGCTGGCCGATCTATGGTTCAAAAAACGGGTGACGGCAAGGCTGCTGTTTCCGGCGATTACTTCAGCCCTCAATGCTATCTTTATCTTTACCGCTATTTCCTTCCTTCAGGGACAGGCACAATATCTGACGCTGATCGGCATGGGCATACTGGCTTCCGCATTCGCCCCGGCGGCCATCATCGCCACGCAAGAGGTGATTCACCCCGGACTTCGGGCAATTTCCTACTCCGTCTGCGTCGTTGTTCAGAATCTCTTAGGGGCCTCCCTGGCGCCCATCGTGATCGGGAAGATATCCGACCTCTATGGCATTCAGGTGGCCATGTCCATCCTCCCCGTTTTCCTTCTGGTCTCGGCCCTGTTGTTTTTTGCCGGATCTTTTTTTTACAAGAAGGATCTGGATAATGTGCAAAAGATCACATTGGAATGTGAAAATTGAAATAAGGATTTGCAAGAACAAGGGGTTGCAACCACCCATGAAGGGTGGCAAGACCCCTTGTTCCAAAGGAAAGAAAATTTATGAAAGCTGTCGTATTTCGTAAAGATAAAGGACTTGTCTATGAAGAGGTTCCCGACTACCAGCTCACGCCCGATGAGGTATTGGTCCGCGTGGCCAATACCGGCTTTTGCGGTTCCGATCATTCTTTGGTAGCAGGCGGGCTCGTACCCGATGGTTACATCCTGGGGCATGAAATCAGCGGCGTAGTCGTTGACAAAGGCGCCGACGCGGGGGGGGCTGTCTTGGGCCAGAGAGTCTGTATTCGTCCCACTTACTGCGGACAGTGCGCCAATTGTATCAATGGCAAGCCTCATCTTTGCCGGGTTCATAGGCGAACCGCGGGAATCGGCGATTTGCCCGGCGGCTTTGCTGAGTATGTCAAAGTATATCCGCAAATGCTGATTCCCATCCCTGCGGGCGTCGATTCGCGCAATGCGGCACTCGCGGAAACCTTTGCCTCGGCCCTGCATGCTATTCATTGCACAGGAGAGAAGACGGGTTCCGCACTGGTGATGGGAGGCGGCCCTATCGGTCTGTCTGCCGTCCGAATCCTCAAAATTCTCGGCTATGGTCCGATTGTGCTTTTCGAGCCGGTAAAGGAAAAGCGGGATATCGCTCTTCTCTATGGCGCCGATCATGCTTTTGATCCGCGCGAAAAGGATGTGGATCAGCAAGTCATGGTGATCGTTCCGGGTGGTTTTCATAAGACGTTCGAATGTTCCGGTGTCAAGGCCAATGTCGATCGCGCCATCCAACTGGCCGCGGATGGCGGACAAGTATGCATTGTGAGCGTTATCTTCACACCGCTCACAATCGCCGCGCCCTTCCTTATCAATTTCAAGGAAGCCCGTCTGACAGCGTCCATCTCCAATACGCACCAGGAAAATATCCAGTGCCTCACGTGGATGGCGGAAGGGAAACTGGATGCACGACCGCTTATCTCCGATTGCGAGCCTCTGGAACGCTTGCCTGCCGTTTATCGTGAAAGAATCGATACCGGTCTGGCCATAAAAGTGCTGCTGCGGATCGGCGAGGAATTTTAGGATTCCAGTGTAGTGTCTCCTGGTAATCTTGTCATATCGACCAGCGCGAGATATCTGGTGTTTTCTTACGATCATTAAGATTTCTCGCTTCGCTTCGAAATGACATATTGTATGAACATTGGAAAGCTGAATATGAATGAACAATTTGAACTTCTCTACGGCTTCATCCACTGTCGCGGGAAAACAACCTATTGTGCAGGATTTGTGGAGACCCAAGCCGAAGCCGAGGCATGGGTCAGGCATCACCAGGAAGGGACATCCCGGAAGATGAAAATCCCCCCTGAAGATCCCATTTGCTATTGCAAAGTCGCCTGGTGCCCCTTCAAGAAACAGAAACCATGGTTCGCCTTCGTAAATCAGGGATTTTATACCCCCTGAACTATTTGGCTTTTAAAATACTCAAATGGAAAACCTTATTCCAAGTCGCATTCAAGATGACATTAAAAACACTTGCGTAAATGCGTATTTCATACGTCCTGATTGGGCGCAAAGCATTGCGCCCCTACGAATATTGGTGTCATCTTGAATGCAATATCGAATTAGTGGGGTAAACTTGACTTTTTACGAGGCCATCAAACTTCGGTTACGACTCCGAATAAATCCTGTTTTTCCCGTTCTTTTTTCCCTGATACATGAGCTGGTCGACCCGGTGCACGAAAACCTTCATGTCTTCCTGTGGCTTGTATTGCCCAAGTCCTATGCTCACCGTCACATGGACGGCCCGGCCCGGCGCCGGGGAGAAAGTCTCCTTCCTGAGCTCCGTCCGGATTCTTTCCGCGGTGAACGCGCCGTCCGCGCTGATTGTCATGGGTAGCAGGATCGTAAATTCCTCGCCGCCGTAACGATAGGCGGAATCGGTCTCCCTCAGGCATCGTTTCACTACCTGGCCGAGCCGCGACAATACACGATCCCCTTCAACATGGCCGTACGCGTCATTGAATGCCTTGAAATCGTCGAGATCGAACAGAAGGAGGGTTAAAGGCAGTTCATATCGGCTCGATCGCTCTAATTCGATTTTAAGCTGGACGTAAAAATGCCGGGAATTATGAAGCTGGGTAAGCTCATCAACAATACTGAGCTCCTGGTATCTCTTTTCGCTCTCCTGAAGCGCCTCCTCGGCCTGCCTGCGTTCGGTGACGTCTCGAGAAATACCCCGAAATCCGATTGGTTTACCTTTTGCGTCTCGAATAAGGGATGCTGACAATTCGTTAAAATGCCGCCTCCCGTCCTTGGATATAAATTGCCCTGGAATTCGTTTAACCGGCGTTCCCGTATTATAGACATTATAAAAGATCTCATATAATTTCTTCTTTGTTGTTTCATCACTATAGTGCCGATAGCTCATACCGATGAGTTCCTCGCGGGAATAGCCCAAATCCCGGCACTCGGCATCATTGACAAAGGTAAAATGACCGGCTAGATCAACTTCAAAATAACCCTCGTCAATATCTTCCAATATCGTGCGGTATCTTTCTTCGCTCTTTTGCAGTTTTTCTTGCGCCTGCTTGCGCTCGGTGATGTCGCGGGCCACTGCCTGAAAGGCTACCACCTTGCCGTCCTGAAAGAGCAACTGGGTGTTTTGCCCGACCCAAATCTCGCGGCCATCTTTTACGATAATGGGATATTCGGAGTAGGTATTGGGAATCCCCTTCACGAACTGACGGCCAAAGAACTTCATGGCCTCCTCACACATGTCCGGTCGGATCAATGTTGCATAATGTTTCCCGATAAGCTCCTTTTCCCCGTACCCAACAATGCGGAGTGCCGCCGGATTGACAAAGGTGAAGTGCCCGGCGTCGTCCAATCTAAAGACGAGGTCACTTGCATTTTCCACCAAGGCCCGATACTGCTCCTCGCTCTCCTTTAGTATCTCATCCGCTCGCTTGCGTTCGGTGATGTCTTCAATAATACCAATACCGCCAACAACCTCACCCTTTTCAGAAGCAATTGGCGCAAACAGAATATGCACCGGCGTGACTTTGCCTGCGGTTGTGGAACGGTAATCATCGTCATAATAGCCCGGTTTCCCGTCGAGGGCCAGTTTAACGGCCGCAACAAGATGCTGATCCGGAAGAGTAAGCATATTGAGACCCATGAGCACCTCTCGTGATGACCCGATGATTTCAACAAACTTATTGTTGCATGACGTGATGATTCCTTTTTCGTTAAAGTGCAGGATACCCAACGGAGCGTTATCGAATATCAAACGATATTCCTGCTCGCTCTCCTGGAGCCCCGCTTCCGCCTGCTTGCGTTCGAGGAGGTGCTGCTCCTGCTCGGAAATTCTCTGCCTTAGAGAAGCCAGTTCCTGGATCAGTGCCTGCTTTGTCTTGGTTTGATCTTTAATAGAATCTCCCCTTGTGGTTGGGCGATCTGTGCGGTTGCAAAGATAGCGAGAGATGATCTACGTGGTTGTGAGTCCTCCGTCAAAACCGCATAAATAAAAGGCACTAACTGGAGGGGAAAGTCAAGGGGATTTTTACCGATAAAAGCAGATTGCCGGTTAAAATCTTGAACTTTTTAGCGCGAGATCAACCACCTCGCGAGCTCGCTGCGGAGAATTGACGCTCGTCCCGCAATAGCGGGATTAAAATTGTGTGGCTCAGGAAGAAATCAGCAGCAAGGTCCGAATACAAAACCCCGCAATGACTGCCTGTTATTCCTGTTTGACAACATATCGCTCTTTTGGTACCTTTCCACATTGGTGACATCCCCATTCGAGGAGCCAGACAACATGAAGGTACCCTTGATTTCCCATGACAGCAGAGTGAAGATTGGCTGGGACCTTCTGATGGTCATTGCTGTCTTCGCCTCAAGCCTCATCATCCCCTATCGGATGGTGTCAGGTCATGACCCCATGGATTTCCTTTATTGGTTGATTACCATCATTTTCTGCATGGATATCATCATCATTTTCAACACCGAAGTGAAAACCAGCCTGAATGTATTGACTGACCGGAAATCCGTGGCAAAACAATATCTCACCACCTGGCTTTTCCTCGACCTCCTCGCAGCGCTTCCTCTTGCTCCTCTGTTTG
>JANYAF010000075.1 GCA_025355175.1 Deltaproteobacteria bacterium
TTCTGAAATGGGTTGGTGGGTTAATCCTCAAAATGCCGTAACTCTGCCGAATCTGATTGCGGAACTTCAGAGCCATCCGAATCTTCTCATGTGGCTCTCGGGGCATCGTCATTTAAATACCGTTAAAGCCTTTATCTCCCCTGATCCGGCGGGCGCTCCTGAAAAAGGCTTCTGGCAGGTTGAAACGCCATCGCTTAGGGATTTCCCACAGCAGTTCCGCATGTTTGAGATCTACCTCAACAGCGACTATACAATTTCAATCGTGACCACCGACGTTGACCCGGCAGTCCAAGACGGAACACCTGCTGCGACATCGCGTAAATATGCCATCGCGGCAGCGCAGATCGTCAAAACTGGGGATCTTACTACTCATTGGAATCCAACAAATGATCCAACCATCAAGCCCATGCCGACTGGTTCGTACAATGCAGAGCTTATTAAACAATTGAGCCCTGAAATGCGGACGAAGATTCAGGGATTAGGAAAAGGGGGACGCCCTTAAGATATTAAGTTGACAAAATAAAGATAAGGTAATAAGAGAAACACATGCCAAGAGCTGCGAGAATAGATGCGCCGGGAGCCCTGCACCATATTATTATCCGGGGGATAGAGCGCAACAAGATATTCAGAGATAATGACGACCGCGAAGAATTTCTGCTGCGGCTGGGGAAGCTCCTGCGCGCGACGGGAATATCATGTTATGCCTGGGCGCTGATTCCTAATCATGCCCATTTTCTTTTGCGTACCGGCAACACTCCGGTAGCCACACTAATGAGAAGACTTCTGACTGGTTATGCTGTTTATTTTAATCACCGATACAGACGCAGCGGCCAGCTTTTTCAAAACCGGTATAAATCAATACTCTGTCAGGAGGAGCCATATTTTCTTGAACTGGTCCGATATATTCATCTGAATCCTCTCCGAGCCGGACTTATCAAAAGCCTGGAAGAGCTGCAAAGCTATTCCTATAGCGGGAATAGTGTTCTGATGGGCAAGAAAAAAAGAGAATGGCAGGATGCTGATTATGTACTTTCCTTTTTTGGGAAACAACGCAAAAGCGCCGAAAAATACTATAATATTTTTATTTCAGAAGGAGTCGATCAGGGACATCGCGCTGACCTGATTGGCGGCGGACTAATCAGGAGCCTTGGCGGCTGGTCGGCAATCAGCAAAAACAACCTGCAAGGCATCCATATGAAGAGTGATGAAAGAATACTTGGCGACGGAGATTTTGTTGAGTCGCTGCTTTCCGCAGCAGATGAAAAATTTGAACGCGCCTACGAACTAAAACGTCTTGGTTACGATCTGGAAAAGACAGCAAAACGGGCGGCGGAACTATGCGCTTTGGAGACAGACCATATTTTTTCCAAAAGCAAACAAACAGAAAAAGTAAAGGCTAGAAGCTTGTTTTGTTATTGGGCATCTCGTGAATTGGGTGTTTCACAGACTGAATTGGCAAGACGGCTACAAATAAGTGTTCCGGCGGTTTGCTACTCGGTCGACAGAGGAGAAAGGATTGCTAAAGAGAAGGGGTATCAGCTTCTTAAGAAGTAACTTAATAACTTAAGGGCGTCCCCCATTGCCCCCGTCGGACAGGACATATTTCTTCTGCTCTTTGCGCATATGGTGCAGCCAGCGTTCATGGTTATTGGATCTCGCCTGGAAATAACCCAGAATTTCCGGATGGGGCAAAATAAAGAACTCCTCTTTTTCCAAAGCTGCGACGACATAATCAGCACATTGCTCCGGTGTTATGGCCGTTTTCAGGATCAGCTTCCCGATGCCCTCTGCATCTTCAGGAAGCATTCCGGATATGACGCCGAAAGGACAGAGACAACTGACTTTGATACCCTGGTGGGCATGGGTGATCGACAACCATTCCGCAAAGGCCACGGCGGCGTGTTTGGTAACAGCGTAAGGCGCCTGGCCCAGGGTGGTTAGCAATCCCCCGGCCGAGCCCGTCTGGAGCAGGTAGCCGCTGCCGCGCTCGATCATGGACGGCAAAACGGCGCGGGCTGCATACACATGGGCCATGACATGAATGTCCCAGCAGCGCTGCCAGTCCTTGTCCGGCGCCTCCGCCCCACCGGCTGATGCAATCCCCGCGTTTGAGCAGAAAAGGTCAATCGGACCGTACTTGCGGATGGTGATGTCCACCAGTTCCTTAATCTGTGACTCGTTGCCGACATCGGTTGTCACAGCGAGGCCGCCGATTTCTTCGGCCACCTTGGCCGCTCCGGCGCCGTTATAATCGGATACCACAACACCCTTCGCCCCTGCGGCGGCAAAACGCTGGCAAAGGCCGCGTCCGATTCCGGACGCGCCTCCGGTGACGACCACAACTTTATCCTTGATGTTCATAAAATCTCCTCTTGCGTCTATTTTTTTACTAAAAAGTCGTTCAATAATTGGGCAACTATCTCCGGCTTTTCCTCCTGGAGAAAATGGTCGGCGTCGATCTGCTTTACCTCAAGCTGATCGAAACAGTCTTCGATATGATTCAGGTACTCCGGAATGATGACCATGTCCTTATTGCCGTAGATATAAAGGGAAGGTATATGCAGTTTCCGGCCGCTCAATTCCATCCAGCGCTTCATATCGTGTCTCATCGCGCGATAATAAGAGGCGCCGGTGGCCGGCGTGTTTTCTATCCTATAGCATCGAATGTATTCCTGAATTATTTCCTCGGAAATTTTTCCGTCCCGGCCGGATTTCCCGAAACACCAGCGGATCCAGACCTCTTCGTTGCCTTTGATCATGGCCTCCGGCAAGCCTCTCTGCTGTTGGAAATATTGATACATAAGGGGCGCACAACCCCAACTCCGCATGACCTTCATAGCTTCTGCATTCCCCCTGGTGTTGCTGAGGATAGGAAAATTCATCACCACCAGCTTCTTGATCCTTTCGGGAATGGCGAAAGCTATTTCCTGAACAACATTGCCGCCCCAGTCATGACCGACGAGGAAAAAATCTTTGATGCCGAGGGCATCGACGACTTCCATAATGTCATGGGCCAGCTCGCGTTTCTGATACAATTC
>JANYAF010000009.1 GCA_025355175.1 Deltaproteobacteria bacterium
CCGGATGAAATCATAGGGGACCTCGTCAACTTTTTCATATCCGGAAACATCCTGCTCTTTATAAGACCGGATCGCTTCGTCGATGGGATTGGAAAAGCCTTTTTCATAAAAAGAATTCAGATAGGCATGCAGGAAAACCCGATCTCTAGGATTGCCGCTGACATCTATTGCCGAATGCAGACGGACGGTTCCTTCAGTCAGAGTTCCCGTTTTATCGGAGCAGAGAACATCCATACTGCCGAAGTTTTCTATGGAGGCGAGCCTTTTCACAATGACCTTTTGTTCGGCCATTTTTTTAGCGCCCTGAGCCAGGTTGATACTGATGATGGCCGGCAGCAACTGCGGTGTCAACCCGACCGCCAGCGCCAGAGAAAAAAGGAACGATTCGAGAACGGGCCGATGAAAAAAGACATTGATCGCAAAAACGGCAATGACCAAGAGCAGCGTCACTTCGAGCAGTAAATAACCAAACTGTCGGATGCCGCGTTCAAATTCGGTTTCCTGCGGTCTCAGTTTCAATTTCTCGGAGATCTGGCCGAACTCGGCTTGTTTTCCTGTGTAAATCACAACAGCCGTGGTTGTACCGCTGATTACATGCGTTCCCATAAAAAGGCTATTGATACGTTTGGCCAGTGGTGTTTCCGCAGGCAACAGACCGGTATTTTTCTCGACGGGGAAGCTTTCACCTGTGAGGGTGGCCTCATCCACAAAGAGGTCTGTGGATTCCAAAATCAGGCAGTCGGCGGGAATCGCGTCTCCGGCATTCAACAAAACGATATCACCCGGGACAACATCTTCCAGCGCAATATCCTGATCTTTACCGTCTCGCAGGACAGTGGTCTTAATCTTGACGATCGCCAGCATCTTTTCCAGAGCATTAGCGGCACCCCTTTCCTGCCAGAATCCCAGAAGACCGCTGATTAAAACGATAGCCATAATAATAATGGCATCAGCCGGGTCATGAAGAAAAGCGGAAAGCCCCGCTGCAAAAACCAGGGTGAGAATGATAGGACTTTTGAATTGGGAAAGAAGCAGTGCCAGGGCGTCAGAGCGTTTCGGGGGCTTCAGCAGGTTCGCGCCGTACTGCTTCAACCGCTTATTTGCATCCTCACTGCTTAATCCTTCCGTCTTCGAATTAAGCTGAGCCAATAGATCAGGCTGAGGGATACTCCAATATTTAGGTGGCTGCTGGATCATATGAACCTAAGTTAAGGAAACAGATGGACCTTGTCAATGAAAATTGAAATTTGGGCAGATCAAGGGACCTGTCTCATAGATCTTATCTTGACACACCAATGCCATCTCTATATGGTTTCATCGCGTCTAAAGTGAGATACTATCTCTTTCCAATAATTAATTTAGAGCGCCATTTCCCATCTGACCGTAACGGAGAGTAAGAGTAAAGACATAGGCATCCGTTCAAGGCTGCGGTGTCGTGCGCAGGCGATACATGTTTGAAAGTCAACTTTAACAAAGAGAGCGCTATGACACTTAGGAAACGATACCTGTTCTTTTTTTCTCTGGCATTGACAGTCACCCTGCTGATTCCTGCCTTCATGGTGGAGACAGGCATATCCGCAGAGAAAATTCAACAGAGCTCGGACCACTTTGATGGCGTCCGGTATTTTAACCCCGGTGTTCCTCAAATTCCGCCAGATCCCTCTGGCCGAACATCAAAACGCAGCCCCACCTGGTGGGTGTGGAACTGGATTATGGGCAATGATTGGCCCCAATGGCCCATGGTCAAGGATATTTCGCCTGGACCGCGTCCGGTTGCCCGTATCCCGAAAGGCGAGATCAGCGTGACCCCTGTCGGTCACGCCACGTTCCTTATTCAAATGGATGGTCTTAACATTCTCACCGATCCAATTTGGTCGGACCGCTGCAGCCCGGTGCCATGGGCGGGTCCCAAAAGGTACTCTCAGCCCGGCATCCGTTTTGAAGATCTGCCCGCAATTGATGTCGTGCTGGTGTCTCACAATCATTATGATCACCTTGATCTTCCTACCCTGAAGCGTCTCACGAATAAGGGAACACCGCGCGCAATCGTGCCCCTTGGCAATCTCAACCTTGTCCAGGGTGCAGGCATCCCCACTGTGGATGAGCTTGATTGGTGGCAGTCGGTCCGTGTGTCTCCCGATGTCACGATAACCCTGGTTCCCGCGCAGCACTTTTCGATGCGCAACCTGTGGGACCGCGATCAAACCCTCTGGGGAGGTTTTGTCATCTCCGGATACTCGGGTAATGTTTTTTATTCCGGGGATACAGGTTACAGTCCCCATTTTCAAGAAATCGCCCGCCGCTTTTCAACGATCCGGATGGCGCTCCTGCCGATAGCGCCCTTCCGGCCACAAAAGATGAATGATACGACTCCCGTGCATCGATCCATTGTCCACATGGGTCCTGTGGAAGCCGTAAAAGCGAATCTGGATCTGGGTGCGCCCTTCAGCATCGCCGCCCACTACCAGGTATTTAGGCTGG
>JANYAF010000098.1 GCA_025355175.1 Deltaproteobacteria bacterium
TAATTTATAATACGTCATCGCGCTATTGGTGTCAACTCCGTATGCGGCACTGCTACAAAATGGACATGACTGATCATAAGGCACCACGCCAGGATACCAAGACCGAAGCGATTCGCCTCTTCGGACAGGAAGCCGAGGTGGGCCCGGCGGTCTTCATCCAAATCAAAGACATTCATGCAAAGCACAAAGGGGTCAGGTTCAACTTTTAAACAATATGCAATTGTGCTTTTAGTTCGGATACAGATCGTGCCAGATCGGGGTTTAAATGTATCTTCTCGGCAAGTCTTCGCGCAGCCTGGCTCAGTGAGGCAACATCCCTGTTCAGCATCACACCCAGCTCGGTCAATCTATGATCCGCTGATTCCCGTATCAACAGCGCGGCCAGCCCTCGCACTTCGGAGCATGGCCTGGTCTTGCCGACTGCGGCGAGTTCGGCAATGGTTATACTGAACTGCTCACATACTGCATCCACAATTTCTTCAAGCGATTTTGGGTGATGTCGTTGTTGTTCGGCTTTCTGCAACACCTCATCTGCGAAGCAATCATCCCCGAGAATTCGCCCTTCCCGTAAGCCGGAATGAAATTCTGTCCTCCTGCATTCATTCATTCCCGACAGTACAAATTCGTCATAGCTTTTTCGAGACCGTGAGTTTTCATTTGCAAATTGTGAGAGTACCCAGTCCGACGTAAGCCAGGGGAGTTCCTCTTTTCCCAAGTAGGCATGATGGCCGATCCAGGGATAATCTGTCGGTTGGGACACGATCCCGGCACGTACCGGATTCAGATGGATATAGCGTATAAGTTCGAGCAGATAGCCATCGGCGTCAATCAGAATCGCTTTGAAGCGCCCTTGAAAGACGTGGCCGGCTCGTCGATATTTTTTGTTTATCCAGGTTGTGTAGCGCAGCGAAAGATTCTGCATGATTCTTGAAAGCGGTATCGTTCCAACTTGAATCACTATATGGACATGATTGGTCATGCAGCAAAACGCATGGATACGGCAACCGAACTTTACGGTTACCTCCTGCATCAGCAGATAATAACGGCAATGATCGGCATCATCAAAGAACACCGGCTGACCCGCGTTCCCGCGAATGATTACGTGATAGACTGCCGAGGGGAAATGTATGCGTGGCTTACGTGGCATTGAGCGAGTATAGCCAGAGAAGTTTAAATGTCAAGCCTGACCCCTGTAGAGGGTGAAGAAATTACATTTGACGTGTAGTACTGCATATAGTATCATCTACCCATGAGTCAGGCCGACAAGCAGCTTGAAGCGATGCGTAACAACCCCCGTGACTGGCGGATTGAAACACTAATTTCGCTTGCCGTTAAATATGGCATAGAAATCAGGAACCATGGCGGCAGCCACCATATCTTTTCCAGCCCTAAAATCGACCTGGCTATCAGCGTTCCGGCACGCCGCCCTATCAAACCGGTATATATCCGACAGTTCCTATCCCTTGTTGACCAGGTAAAGGGGAAACAATCATGAGCATTAAAAAAGTAAAAGCGATTAAACCACCCCACAAATTTGAAGAGTACATGCATGAAATAGCTCCTCTTTCTGCCGAAGACGGTGGTGGTTTCATTATCACCTTTCCAGACCTTCCCGGCTGCATGTCCGATGGGGATACCATTGAAGAGGCTCTGCTCAATGGCAGGGATGCCTTCAGTGCCTGGTTATCCGCTGCCGTAGATGCCAAACGTCCCATACCCGTTCCTGCTGCCAGACCGGCAGAGCTTGTTGAGGCATCGGGGCGTTTTGTCACCCGCCTTCCCAAGAGCCTGCATGCCCGCCTGTCTACCCGGGCGAAGCAGGAAGGCGTAAGCCTGAACACTCTGGCGATTGCCTTCATAGCCGAAGGTCTTGGTCATCGTGAAGCGTGCGGTCACTGATTCAAATCATTCTGCCAACGAAGTCCTCTTTATCTCCGTACCCTTTTCTTTAAAGCGGCTGACCGTTCTCAGCCAGATAACCCAGATATTCGAGAAGTTTAAATGTCAAGCCTGACCCCTGTATGACCCCCAGAATATTTGCATTGACCCTCAACTCATCCAAGTTTATACTTAAAAGTGTAAAACAAATAAAGGAGTTCGTATGAAAGCTACAGCAAAGGATCTCAGATTCCATTCAAAAGATTTACTAGACACTGTCAAAAGAGGAGAGGAGGTAGTTATCACTTTCCGGGGAAAGCCCTGCGCTAAGCTTATTCCTTTCGAGGCAAGTAAAAAAACATCGAAAAATGATTTTTTTGGAATCTGGAAAGACGATGAAAGAGCCAAAAACGTCGATGACTATGTCAGGGGATTAAGGAAAGGACGATTCTAAATGGTTCTCATAGATACTGATGTTTTGATTTGGTACATGCGGGGCAACAAAAATGCATTTAATGCCATTGAAAATTTAAATAGTTTTTCTATCTCTGTCGTGACGTATATGGAACTGGTACAAGGAATGAAAAACAAAAAAGAGTTGAACAGCCTCAGGCAAGCCCTTCATGGATGGAATACCAAACTTTTATATATATCGGAGGAAATATCCGCCAAGGCAATGTTTTTTGTTGAACAACATTATTTAAGTCATTCCATACAATTAGCAGACGCTTTAATAGGCGCATCAGCAATTACCTATGGTCTTCCGGTTTTAACGGGAAACGATAAACATTATAAAGTGATGGGAGATCTCGAAGTGCAGAAGTTTCTGCCGTAAAAACCGAAACAGAAAGAAGAGGTATCTGTGATGACAATGGTATCCCAAGCCCTCCCCTGGCTGATAGCGCTTTTCATGCTGTGCGTACCTCTCGTCTACTTCATCAGACGGGCTGCTGCGCTGCAACAGGAAGTGATCACCCGCTCCAGCGCACAGGAACTGGCAGCCCAGGAGCAGATCGCCGCCAGAGAGCGGCTGCTCGCCCGTGAAAATGAATTCGATCGTCAGCGGAGCGAATGGGAGAAGCAGTTGGCCGCCCTGGCCGAGGAGAAGGGTGAGGAGCGTCAGCGTTATGAGATTCTGTCCAAAGAGTGCGCCAAATTACAAGCCGACCTTGCAACCGAGCAAACCAAGGCCCTCCGTCTTGAAGAACTGACCAAAGAGCGTGACAGCGCCCGAACCCAGCTCGACT
>JANYAF010000152.1 GCA_025355175.1 Deltaproteobacteria bacterium
CCACATCCGTAATGACGGCGATATGCCGGGCAATCTGTTGGGGGAGGCATTTCTCAGCGACACCCAGAAAAATCGTGAAAGGATAATAGGCGATTTTTACCGGGCGAAACCAATCTGAAATATTGAGATACTTATTGTTGCCCCGAACCAAAGATAGACTGTTCGATTTTGTGCTGACGATGAGATTCTGGCCGGATACTTTGGACGTTGTGTCATCGTGTGCTTTGATTTCCAGATCGATAATTTTATTTCTGCTTATCGATGATATTTGATAGTTGTTCAGATATAACCCTTTATTCGATTCAACTTTTTCGATGAGCGCGTTGAATAAAAATTGTTTCCCCTGCGGAAAATAAGAAACGCCGCGCAGGGGCGCGCAATATTGAAAAGCCGAAGCAAATGAAAACAAATCATCATTATTGAATGAAAACAGCGCCTGCTGTACTTCCCAAACCTTTTCCAAAGACGCATCTTGCGATAGAATTTTATCAAATTTAACAGCGCCAAATTTATATCGGACAATATAAGGAAGTATTTTCAGGTATGAGAAATATTCTTTAAGATTTTGCGGCTGAATCTGCGGATGTTGAGCCACCCAGTTATGAAAAACGGACGAGGCGTCAACCGCCATGTTATAATAGTCACTGATGTCTGCATCCAATTCGGGAAATTCCCGGGCCAGTTCAGCCGTAAGTGAGCTGAGGTCATTGTAGAAATCAATGCGATGGTCGGGAAGAATAACCTGAAACGCGGGATTGATGGACAGTGCTTCAGATTCGGGCGGTGCAATGCCCAGTTCGGCCAGCACCGACAGGCCCAGTTGTTCCGGCCCCAGACCGGTAAGCGGCGTGGGATCGATATTAAAAACAAAATCGTCGAGTAAATACAATCCGCCCAGTCCGCCCTCCGCAATAAGCAGCGTCTGGAGACCATTTTGGCTTGCGTAGGCAGCGGCGACATGAGATGAAAGATCATCGCCTATGACAATCAGATCATACACGAAATATATTTTCCTCCAAAACAGGGCGGTAAAAAAGCCTGTTAACCGTCCAGGGGCGGATTATGAATCGCCGCATGATCAGGATTTTTGATATTCTTAATTTCTATATGACGGCCGTTTTTGATAATTCTGCCTTCCGCAAAATAACGGATGGCCTGAGGATAAATTTTGTGTTCTTCCTTTAGTATTCTGGCGGCCAGCGTCTCCGCCGTATCATCGATGTGCACCGGCACAACCGACTGAATAATAATGGGGCCGGTATCCACGCCCTCATCGACAAAGTGGACCGTGCAGCCGGAAAATTTAACGCCATAATCCAAAGCCTGTTGCTGCACATGCGTGCCGGGAAAAACGGGCAACAGGGCAGGGTGAATATTGATAATTTTCTGGTCAAAGGCGCGTAAAAAAGACGTTGTGAGAATCCGCATAAATCCGGCCAGCACGATTAAATCAACGCCGGCATTTTGCAGAATACGAATCAGTTCGCGATCAAAGTCGTCACGGTTGGAGAAATCCTGATGGTTTAAAACCGCGCAGGGAATGCCGTGCTTTTTTGCCCTCGTCAGACCATATGCTTTCGGAGTGTTGCTCACAACGATTTTAATCTGAGCGGGTAGAATTCCCTTTTCAATATGATCGATGATGGACTGAAGATTTGAGCCACTGCCGGAAATCAAAACGCCCAATTTTAAGAGTTCAGCCATAGGCCTGCCGTTAAATATCCGTAAAACAAACTGAATCCTGATTTTCTTCCTTTTTCTCAATCACGCCGAGAAGGTAAGCTTTTTCTCCCATCACCTTTAGACGGTCGAGGAGTTCCTGCGATTCCTTTTCCGATACGATCATCATCATGCCAATGCCCATGTTAAAAACCCGGAACATCTCTTTTTCTTCTACATGGCCGATATCCTGAATAACGGAAAATATCGGCGGAATCTCCCAGCTATTGCTGGTAATGACGCAACGGCAGACATCGGGAATGATACGCGGGATATTGTCGTAAAAACCACCGCCGGTAATATGGATCAGTCCTTTGATATTGAAACTTTTAAAAATACTCAAAAGTGATTTGACGTAAATTCGGGTTGGTTCAAGCAGTTCCAAGCCGACTGTTCTTTCCAGCCCCGTTATGGAATCATTCATAGAGAGTTTGCCTTTTTCCAGGAGCACCTTGCGGGCCAGTGAAAAACCATTGCTGTGCAGACCACTTGAAGCAAGACCGATCACCCGGTCATTGATGCTGATATTGGAACCGTCGATAAGCTTATCTTGTTCAACAATACCGACGCAAAATCCAGCCAGATCATAATCGCCCGATTGATAGAAGCCCGGCATTTCCGCCGTTTCTCCGCCCAGCAGCGTGCAACCGGCCTGCTTGCAGCCCTGAACAATGCCCTCGACAATCTGCACACTCTTTTCCAGTTCGATTTTGCCTGTGGATATGTAATCCAGAAAGAATAGAGGTTCCGCCCCCTGAACAATCACATCATTGACCGACATGGCGACCAGATCAATGCCGATGGTGTCGTGCTTGTCCATCAGGTGTGCGATTTTGAGTTTTGTGCCCACCCCGTCGGTCGAAGAGACAAGGATTGGATTTTTCATTTTTGCTGTATCAAAACGGAACAATCCTCCGAAACCGCCTATGCCGGAAATCACTTCCTTGCGGGCGGTTGTTTTAATCAGGGGTTTAATGCGTTCTACAAATGCATTGGCGGTATCAATATTAACGCCGGCGTCCTTATAAGTAGATGCTTTAGATTTTACGGGTTTTGTTGCCATATAACTCCATAAATTAAGATTAGTTCTTCAAGTGACAATTGATGAGATGATCTAACGTAAATCAGCGTTTGTGTCAATCATTGACTTGCACAAAAGGAAATTTTTTGTTAAAAAAACCAATAATTTCCAGAAAATCATTCGCTTTGCCCGTCAATGTTTTGGAGAATTAAATGGAGTCATTTAAAAAAAGTCTGCGGAAAATCGAACAGCCTCTAAACTTTGCCGCAAAGGATGACTTTAGGAATCTATCCCATATTAAAGATCTAGGAAAATCACTGACTGGTTTAATTGCCCAGCAGATTTCCGCCATCCCGCCGGTTGCAAAAAACAGTTTCGAGCCTGCTCTCGGCAATATGCTGCATATTTTCTCAGATTATGACGCGCAAGATATAACCGCTAAAAAATCGAAAATTTCAGAAGCGACGCAAATTCTGGAAAGACTCAAAAATGCCGCTGATGTCTTTGACGCGCACAAACCTGTTTCCTCTCATCAGGAAGAACAAATCACCGAAAGAATATCGGATCTGAGATTATCCGGAGAGAAACTCAACATGTCCGTACAGTTTCTTAAAGGTGTGGGGCCGAAGATGGCTGTGCGTTTCGCAGCCAAAAAAATTAATACCATAGAGGATCTGCTTTATTTTCTCCCCCGCACCTACGAAGACCGTCGGGAAATCCGGAAAATCAACAAGCTGGAAACAGGGAAAATCCAGACTATCATGGCAACTGTCTTACTGTCCGAGTTTCGTTACTACGGCAAACGAAGAATACTGGAAGTGACTGTGAGCGATCATACGGCCAATCTGACCGCCAAATGGTTTAAAGGCCAGATGTCTTACCTGACGGGTACTTTTAAAAAAGGAACCCGGGTCATTTTTACGGGGAATGTGACCCCCAATTATGCCAGTAAAACCATGGTTCATCCCGACTATGAAATTCTGGAAGAAGAGGATGAGGAAAATCTTCTAAACTTCAAGCGCATCGTACCAGTGTATTCGGAAACGGAAGGCCTGCACCAGAAATATATCCGTAAAGTTATGTATTCCACGTTGGAAAATTATTCGCGTTATGTTTCATCGCCGATCCCCATGGAAATCTGCCGCAAGCGAAACCTGCAAAACATCCATGAGGCGCTCTTGAGCGTTCATTTCCCCGGACATGACGCATTACTGGAACCCCTGATCAGTGCTCGTTCCGAGTCACACCGACGTTTAATTTATGACGAGTTTTTCTTTTTTCAACTGGGCATGGCCATCAAAAAATCCGGTCGTGTTCTGGATAAAGGCATTTCGTTTTCAGTTGATGGTAATCTGCTGGAGAAATTTTATGCCTCACTGCCGTTCACGTTAACCGGCGCTCAAACAAGGGTTATTGCAGAAATTCGGCAGGATTTAAAAACAGACAATGCGATGAACCGCCTGCTGCAAGGCGATGTGGGCAGCGGGAAAACACTGGTGGCCATGTCAGCAATGATAACCGTTTGCGAAAACGGTTATCAGGCGGCGCTGATGGCGCCCACCGAAATTCTGGCCAAACAGCACTTTGCGACCCTATCGGCATGGGCTGAGCCTATCGGCCTACGCGTCGTTTTGCTCACCGGAAGCATGACAACTGCCCTTCGCAATGACGTTTTGGAGCAAATTAAATCCGGCGACGCCAACATCATTCTTGGCACACATGCTCTCATCCAGGAAGATGTTGACTTTAAAAAGCTGGGCTTTGTTATCATCGATGAACAGCACCGTTTCGGCGTGATGCAACGGGCGACCCTGCGCAATAAAGGAATCAATGCCGACGTCCTGGTCATGACAGCCACACCTATTCCGAGGACGCTGGCCATGACCGTTTATGGCGATCTGGATGTTTCGGTGATCGATGAAATGCCACCGGGCAAAAAACCGGTGCGCACGGTTTTAATGGGTGAAAACAAGAGGCAGGCAGTTTACGAAGCCATTCGCAAGGAGCTGGCCAAAGGCCATCAAGTTTTCATCGTGTATCCGCTGGTGGAGCAATCGGAAAATCTGGATTTGAAAGACGCAACAAAAATGGCCGAGCATCTGCAAAAAGATATTTTTCCTGATGACAGGGTAGGGCTGATCCATGGCAAGATGAAGGATAAAGAAAAAGACGCGGTCATGCGGGAATTCCTGGACAATAATATTTCCATTTTGGTTGCCACAACGGTCATCGAAGTCGGAATCGATGTGCCGCGCGCGTCTTTGATGGTGATTGAACACGCGGAGCGTTTCGGCCTGTCGCAACTCCATCAATTGCGTGGCCGTGTGGGACGGCGCGATATTCCGTCAAGCTGCATCCTGCTTGCCGATTATAAAGTGTCCGCAGATGCCCGCAAAAGATTGAAGGTTATGGAAAAAACCACGGATGGTTTCCTTCTGGCGGAAGAAGATTTAGCTATTCGCGGTCCCGGAGATTTTCTGGGTACCCGTCAATCGGGACTTCCGGATTTCCGCATCGCCAGCATCATCCGCGACGCTCGTATTCTTAACGATGCCAAGGAGGATGCCTTCGCACTGGCCGCCCGCGATCCGCTCCTTGAAAAACCGGAACACGCCATCTTGAAAGAAACCCTGATCACGAAATGGCAGGGCAAGTTAGATCTGGCCAGGACAGGATGAGGAGAAAGTTAAAAATTCAAGGATAAAGAGGATGCTGGTCTCGTAGCCGTGTCGCAATGCTAATTTGTCATTGCGACGCGTGCCCTTTAGGGTAGTTCACGACAATGAACGTGGCAATCTAATCAGGCGTCGTGGTAATCTCATATTTTCGGCAACTGATGCGACTGTTAATGAATATTTAATTGCTGGATTAATTTCTTCTGAGTAAACCCCCGGCTTTGCCGGGGGACTCCCAGCGTTTGACAATTCCGAGAATACAGGAAATTCTGCGAACTGTGAACCGCTCAAAGTTTACAGTAAAGGAGGCAAGCAGTGGGAGATGTAGGGAGCTTAAATCATACAAAGTGGGAATGGAAGCATCACGAGGTATGGATACCAAAGTATCGGAAGAAGACATTGTATGTGGAATTGCGGAAATATTTAGGTTCAACGTTCAAGGAACTTGCAACGCAGCGGGAGTGCCAAGTGATCGAGGGGCATTTTTTACCCGATCATATTCACATGCTGATATCCATACCGCCCAAGTATTCAGTCTCTCAGGTTGTAGGTTATCTGAAAGGGAAGAGTGCCATTCAGATAGCCAGGACGTATATGGGGCGAAAGAAGAATTTTACAGGACAACATTTTTGGGCGCGAGGATACTTTGTGACGACGGTCGGTGCGGATGAAAAAACAATCCGCGATTATATCAGGCGACAGGAGTCAGAAGATCATCGTCTCGATCAACTTGGCATGTTTGAGGAATAACCACCTTCAGGTGGTTCATAATCAGACCGCTTTGAGCGGTTCATAAAATCAAGCCTCCGACTTTGCCGG
>JANYAF010000232.1 GCA_025355175.1 Deltaproteobacteria bacterium
GAATATCTTCCAGAATAAGAGGATGAAGGCCGAACAAATTGCCGACGTTTTCCAGCAGCGCCACATCCTGCAAGCCGTCGATGTTAATCCATACCTTGCCCGGTCTATCTTTTTCTCCGCGCAAATCAGCGGCGGAATTCACTTCTTTTTTCTCAAAAAGATTTTCATCATAGCGGATAACGGTAATCTTTGATTTTTCAGCATAGGTATTGCCGATGTGAATCAGCGTTCCGGGACTGAGGCCTGCCTTTTTCGATCTTTTTTTAAAAGCGGAGGTCATAGGTTTTTTCTCCTTATTTCTTTTTGACGCGGATGGTAACGCGGACCAACGGAGATTTCCCGTCCGGAAAAGAAACACCGGCAGCCTGTGTCACTTTGGCATCCATCGTCAGGGAAGCTGATATATTTTGCAGATCGATGGGTTCCGTTTCCAGCTTCATATCTTCGGACTTCATGCGGGAATCCATCATCACCCGGACAGTGGCCGGACTCAGCGTAATTCTCTGCAAGGCAATATCATCAGGCAGTCTGTTACGCGTGGCAACATGGACCGACAGCGTTGCGGGAACCAGCCTTGATGCGTAAACACGGATTTTAGCGGGACTGATATCGGCAACCGATAAACTGGACGGCACATTGACCATGTCTTGGGTCAAAACAAATTCACGTTTTTTTTCGGCAATCGGGGATAAATCCAGCGACAGCCGAAGCGACCTTTCATTCAGCAGCCGAAAGGCCTGCTCGGGTCCCTGAAAAATAACTTTTACTTCCGTTAATCGAGGTTCGTCGATCTGCCAGCTTTGCGGAATATTTTTATACTCGAGGGGGATGATGACATCACGGCGCACAATGTCACGCTGGTAGCCGAAGGCCACCCATAAAACACAGGCCAGCCCGAGAGCGATTATTTTTTCCTTGGTGTTCTCCCGAAACCACCGGAAGACCGGGCGTGATTTTGGCGCGGGCGCGTTTGCGATATAGAATTTCTCCAACGCCTCATGGAGGGCGGATGCGTTGGGAATAATAGTCAGAGCCTCCGACTGGCTAAGCGAGATGGTACCTTTTTCTTCGGAAACAACAATACACAGGGCGTCGGAGCGTTCCGTCAGCCCGAGCGCCGCCGTATGACGCAGGCCGATATTCTCATGGGCTTTGATGTTCACCGATAGAGGCAGATGGCAGCCGAACATTTTAATCCGGTCTCCACAGACAAGAACCGCGCCGTCATGGCCCAGGGAATGAGGATCAAAAATGCTTTCCAGAAGCGACCCGCTGATCAGTCCGTCCAATGGCGTACCGCCGTTTAAATGCCGGTCCAGCGGATCATTGCCCTGAATGACAATTAAAGCGCCGATGCGTTTCTTCGCCAGATTGGACGAGGTTTCAGCGATAACACCCGCGGCTTTTTCCAGTTCCGACAGGGGACGCGCCTCCCGGCGCAGATTACCGAGCATGGCGATACGCTCAAAGAAACCGCGCAAGTCTTCCTGAAAGATCACCACCAGCACAAAAAGCAAAATAGCGAAAAAACCCTGCAAGACGATAACGGTCAGATAAAGCTGAAAGAAACGGGCAGCCAGGTAAACGCCGCCCAAAAGCAGGATGCCGACTAAAACATAGCGGGACGCCCTGGTTTTAAACCACATCAAAAGCGCGAAGATCATCGCGGCGATAATCGCCATATCCAGGACATCCTGAATGCGGATGCTCTTCATCACCGCGGCGGCAGCAGACATTAATTCCATAAGACATGCTTTCCGGTGTTCCAGAAATTGTTAGGAATCTTATAACGGTAATCAACTCTTTTTTAACGAAGAGCGTTATGAAAACGCGCAACGATGATACCCGTAAACTTCTTATTTGATTTCAGGAAAGTCCCCAGCGTTTCTTTCGAGATGACCACGGCGCCTTCCTTGCTTGAGGCGTGAAGTAGATGCAAATGCCTTCCCTGCCTTACGGCAAACCCGACATGGGCAGCATCTAGTCCCTCCTGATCAGTCGTAAAAGCAATAATATCACCTTGTTGAATCACGGCTTGCTGTCTCGCCACCTTGTCCTTACCGACAATAAAAAAACTTTTGCGGGAGAGATTTTTTTCCACAAGCAGCATCCTGCTCCGTTGTGCTTCATTTTTCAAACCGGTATATAAGTCGCGATGCGTGGTCATGAAGTTGATCTTTTTGCGAGTAGGCTTGCCAGCCAGGAGGCGCGAGACATCTTTCAATACTTTCTTCTTTTCATTATCACGAAGCCAGTCGACAAAATAATGCAGGCGCGACGCGTAACCATCGATTGTCGCCTGACGGTAACGGATGAATTTCACGTTTTTTTGGAAGGCAAGCGGTGAAAGGTCAGAGGCAACAGAACATCGGACGAGCGCCAGCACGGCTTCCACAAAGGTTGTACAATCAAATTCAGCAAGGTTAATCACCAGCTTTTCCCTGCCCGCTGTCTCCAGGGTGCCCGCCTGATATGGCGCACCTAGGAAAAACCTGCCAATCTCAACGACTAAATCACCCGGAAACAAATTTTGCTCCAGCGCATTGCGCCAAAGTTCACTCATTTCGGAATGGCATTTTTCTGATTCCATTCTGCATCACCGTGGTTATCTGAATAATCAGGAGAGCATGAATGCTTTATTTCCTGATCTTTAAATGACTTTGCAGGTACTTTTTAAATGACGCAAAGTCCTTGGATATGTTAATAGCGCCTCCCTCGCGGTGGGCCAGGCCTTTCAAACTCTCTGGTGGTTCGGGCTCAATCCCCAGAAGATTTTTAATCTCATCCGGAAACTTGGCCGGATGGGCGGTTTCCAGACAAATGGCTGTTTTTTTATCTCCGGTTTTTTGGAGATAGGCTTCAAGTCCGGCCCAGCCTACGGCGCCGTGTTGTTCAAGAATGACGTGATAGCGCTCATAAACGCTCTTAATCGTCCGGCGGGTTTGTTCGTCGGTAACGCTCACGGAGAAAATACGGCGACGCATCTCATTGAGATCGGGATAGCGATGGACAAAGCCCACGCGATCGACGGTTCCGCCATATAAGTCAAAGAACCGCGCCAGATTGCTGGGATGCCCCACGTTCATGGCGTTGGAAATGCAGGCCCGCGACGGTGACACTTTCAAATATTTTCCTGTTGTGAGAAAGATGGGGAATTCATCATTTTCGTTGGTGGGCATGACAAGCTTCGCCACCGGCAGGCCCATCCGTCGGGCATATTCGCACCCGAGGGCATCTCCAAAATTGCCGGAGGGAACGGAAAAAATAACTTCTTCACCGGCCTCTGCCAGCTGGGCATAAGCATAAACATAATAAACGATCTGCGGCAGAATACGGCCAAAGTTAATCGAATTGGCCGATGATAAATTAAATCCGGCAAGCTCTCTGTCTGCAAAAGCCTCCTTCACCAGATTCTGGCAATCATCGAATTTCCCATCCACGCAAATCGCCTGCACATTGCCGCCGATGGTGTCGAGCTGCTTTTTCTGCATCAGGCTCACTTCGCCTGCGGGATATAAAATGGTTACGTCAATGCCCTGAACTCCTTTATAAGCTTCACCCACGGCGCTTCCGGTGTCACCGGAGGTTGCCACCAGAATATTGAGCCTCTCCCCTTCGGGCCGGCAGTGGCTCATCCATCTGGCCATCATCCGGGCTGCAAAATCCTTGAAGGATGCCGTAGGACCCTGATCCAGGCGCAGAACAAACGCCCGCGGACAGACCGCTTCCAGCGGCACGGGATAATTATAAGCGTCCTTCACGATCATTTCGAGCACATCGGGCGGAAATTCTTCTGACAGAAAGGCTTGCGACACAAGAAGCGCAGCCTGCCAATAGGGTTTATCCCTCAGCACGCTAATATCATTTGTCGAAAGCTGCGGGATAGAGTCGGGAACAAATAAGCCTTCGTCCGGCGCCTGACCGGCGAGCAGCGCTTCCTTAAAGGATACGTCTCCGGTAAAGGGCGTAATTCCCGCAATATTATTCACATGGCGATTGGTACTGTAATATCTGATGGCCATCCCGATTATCCTTGTTCTTAATGCATCTTCCTTAAGCGTATTTACCCGAATAAATCAACCAAAATGACGATTTTCATGTGGGTAGCGGTCCGCTTGCCCGGTGCATGCCGGGCGACCGTTCCCTACTATTATTATTGGAAAATGCCGACTTCTATGCTAAAAATCAAAAGCGCTTCGAGGGAAGCGACACAACTTTATATTTTCAGGTTGAGGAAAAATGGAAGAAAAAAAGCCCCTCCGTTTAACGGAAACAGTCCAGAGCGCGGGTTGAGCCTGTAAGATCGGTCCGGGTGACCTGTCCGAAATTCTGCGCGATTTGCCGCTCATATCCGATCCCCATTTGCTGACCGGATATGAACATGCGGAAGACGCGGGCGTGTATAAAATGTCCGACGATCTGGCGCTGGTTCAGACTCTTGATTTTTTTACGCCGACCGTGGATGATCCCTATATCTTCGGCCAGATCGCCGCAACCAACGCGATCAATGATATTTACGCGATGGGCGGCACGCCCCTGACGGCCATGAACATTGTTTGCTTTCCAATCAAGACGATGGATAAATCCGTGCTCAAGGACGTTTTGCGCGGGGGGCTTGACAAAATGCGCGAGGCCGGCGTCCTTTTGGTTGGCGGCCACAGTGTGGAAGACAGCGAAATTAAGTACGGCCTGTCTGTGACCGGCACGATTCATCCGGATCGCGTGCTGTTCAATCGCGGTGCGAGGATAGGTGACAAACTGATTCTGACCAAACCGCTGGGAACAGGCATTATCAGCACGGCGCTCAAAGCCAATACGGTTCATGAGTCGCTGCTGCAAAAATCCATCGCCTGTATGACGGAGCTCAACAAAAAAGCCTGCGAATTAATGCTGGCCGCGGGGGATATTCATTCCTGTACGGATATTACCGGATTCGGTTTTTTAGGCCACGCCTGTGAGACGATTGAAGGCAGCGATGTCGGCCTGCGGATTAATTCTGCGGCGATACCGATTCTGGAAGGCGTCCGGAATCTGGTGGAAACGGGCTATCTTCCCGGCGGCCTCTACCGCAACCGTAACTTTCGTATCGCTCAGATCGAAAAAGCACCGACGTGTCCGGACTGGATTTTTGATGTCTGTTTTGATCCGCAGACCGCCGGTGGTTTGTTTTTCAGCCTGCCTGCGGCGAAAGCGCAGGCGCTCACGGAAATATTGCGCGCAGCGGGGATGGTCGATGCGGCAGTCGTGGGCGACGTGGTCAGCGAACATCCGGGCAAAATTTTAATGGCGTAAAAAAATCCAACAGACGGCAAAGGCAAGTGAATCATGACGTTTGAATCCATTGCCATCAAAAACGAGACCCAACAGAATTTAAAGAAGCTGCTGGAGCTCACGCTTCCTAACGATTCGCTGCTTCTGCTGATGCATGGCAGCCCCGACCCGGACGCAATTGCCTCAGCCATGGCGCTGCGGGAACTTCTTTTGCGCAAAAAAGGCCTGTCCAAATGTGTTTTTGCGGCAACGGAGCCTTTTCGCCGCCAGCAGAACAAAGAACTGGCCCAAGCGATGCGCCTCAATATTCGATTATTGAGCCAGGTGGACGCCAATGACTACCGGCTCATCGCGCTGTTGGACGCGCAACCTTCTTTTTTCGGCGATCAACGCCAAATGATCAAACCGACTATCGTCTTTGATCATCATCCACGCAAGAACGACTGGCAGGCAGAACTGACGGACATCCGTCCGCACTATGGAGCGCTCTCCACTGTTTTAACGGAATATCTGCTTTGCGCCCACATTCGGATTCCCCGCAATCTGCACACGGCGCTTCTTTACGGCATCAAAACGGACACGGATAATTTCGACCGCGAAACGCTGGCCGAAGACATCCGCGCCTACACGTATCACACCAGGCACGCCAATATGCGACTGATTCGGCGCATTGAACTCAATCAGACGCCGATGAGTTATTTGAAATATTACGATCATGCCTTTCATCACATGAAGCGTTATCGCGGCCGCCGCGTTGGTTTCCTGGGACACGTGGAAAGCCCGGATGTTTGCGTGCAGGTGGCGGATTTCTATTTACGGCTAATCGGCACATATTATGTCGTCGTTGCAGGAATCGTCAACGACAAACTGATTATTATTTTTCGGGGCGACGGCTACCGGCAGGACTGCGGCGCGGTCGCTCAAAACGCCTGCGGTCTAATCGGCCAGGGAGGCGGTCATCGCAGCGCCGCCCGTATTGAAATTCCCCTGGAAACACTGAAAGATCACTTGAAGGGGGATTTATCCCATCATCGTGTGGATCAGTTTCTGGCCGAATGCCTGAAAAAAGGCAAAAAAGCAAAAACGGAGAAGGAAAAAACATGAGAGACATTGGATTTCAAAAGGAGATCACCACCGGACATTACCTCAATCCCTTTGACGGCTTTGCACCAAAGGATATTCCCATCGAAGAGCGCTATGATGAAACCACCGGCGTGGCCAGCCGCATTCTGCCCTACCGGGTTCGGCCCGCTCAAAAACCGGACACCAATGCCTATGTGGAAAAGTCGCCTCAATCTCTGTGTCCATTCTGCCCGGAACTCTTTGATAAGATCACGCCAAAATTCACACCGGACATTATCGCGGAGGGGAAATTTAAAAGAGACGAGGCGTATTTATTTCCCAATGCGTTTCCTTATGACGCCACCAATACGGTCGCTATTTTTTCATCACGCCACTTCATCGGGCTTGATCAGTTGACGGCGGATACGATGCGCGGCGGCTTTGCCGTCTGCCGCGATTATTTTTACCGTATCGCCGAACTGCAAAAAGGGTATCAATACTGTTCGATCAACTGGAACTACATGCCGCCTTCGGGAGGCGGCCTGATTCATCCTCACTTGCAGACGATTGTGGGCAAAAGGCCGACCAATTTTATGCAGCGGCTGCTAGCCAGCGCACAAAACTACATGACCGCATCCGGCGGCGGCAATCTGTGGAGAAATATCCTGGTGATGGAGCAGGAAGCCAAAGAACGCTTTATAGCCACAACCGGCGTCATTTCCTGGCTTACCGCTTTTTCTCCCAAAGGCATGGCCGGAGAAATTGATTTTTATTTCAAGGAAAAGACGTCGTTTTTTGATCTGACGGAGGCCAACTTTAATGAACTGCTGCAGGGCCTGTCCCGGGTCTTTCTTCATCTGTATATCAATAATTTTATGAGCTTTAATCTGTCTCTCTATGCGACCATGACGCCGGAGAAGAACTTCTGGATACAAGGAAAAATCGTGCCGCGTTTTGAAATCAATCCTCTGGGCACAAGCGACTTGAACTATTTTGAAAAGCTGCACAATGAAATCATCTGTCCCGTCGTGCCGGAACAGTTGTGCAAGGAATTGCAGCCGTATTTTCAAACATAAAAAAAGGCGGCATCGAAATGCCGCCTTTTTTTCAATTTAATTTATAAGATGTTTTTTTATCCCGCTACGCCTCGCCTTTGAAGTCTGCGTTTCATTAATCTTCTTTACTGCCTGTGCTGGCCGGCGTTTCTTTTACAGCACTCTCCGTAGCAGACGGTGTTGGTTCTGCGGTTTCTGTTTTTTCTTTTTTTGCTGTCGCTGTGGATTTCTTTCCCGCATAGTCCGTCGCGTACCAGCCGGCGCCTTTCAGGCTGAAAGACGACAGCGACATCATTTTCTGAACTTTTCCCTTACAGAACTTGCATACTTTTAAATCCGGCTCGGTAATTCCTTGAAACGCTTCAAATTGTTTGCCGCATTTCTTGCACTGATATTCGTAAATAGGCATGGTAAAACCTCCTGAAATTAATTACATAAATCACTGATCGCAAACTCACTCGAAAAGCAGTCCAAAACGATTTCCAGATCATTTTGCTGAACCTGCTGCAAAGCGCTTCGGGTCAGCTTGTGGACAACCTTTTCCTCCTGCTCTTTTTCTTCCTGTGACGCGTTAAAATCAACGGCGCCGCTTTCAAACCGAAGCACGTGAATCAATTCATGAACGGCAATGTATAACATCAAAGGGCTCAATTTTATAAATGTGTTCGCCCGTTCTACCGCCTCCAGGATAATATTGTCCTGCAAGCACACCCGGTAAAAATCAAAACCGTCCTTTGCTTCCGGCCTCAAATCGGAAGGCTTTTCGTAAGAATACTTGCAAAGATGCGCAAACGCGCCGTCTTTTACTTCATGCTCTTCTAAAAATGCAAGTGTTTTTACGTCATACTTGTTTTTCCGCAGATCATGTTCGCTCATCCGAAAATGACGCGACACCAGTTTTTCCGCATCGTTAAACGCCCTGGCCGCCATCGGTATCTGCTCTTTATTAAAGCATCGAACCATAAAAACACCATAATAGCATCAGCAAATTCGTAAATAATATATCCATTTATGTGTGCGGTGTCAATATCGTTAAAAACATATGTAGTCCATACAAATGCATATAGAAGGGTATTGGCTATACTCCCTCCCCGCCAAAGGAAATTCTTGTCAAATGAAGTTGCCGATGTTAGTATCCGCAAACGTTCTATGATAACTGTAATAATAAAGGGAACCTGTTCATGGCAGTCAGCGCAAATAGTCGGAGCGGATCTGAAAATAAAACAAAAAGGGGACCGGGTACGCTTATGCTGCGACCCTTCGCCCTCGTCGGTCGGACCGTCGTCAGCTGGGTCGATAATCTTGGCGCTTCGGCCATTTTTCTCTTTATGGCGCTTTTGCAAACTTTCCGCCGGAAACAGCTGTCCAAAACTGTCCAGCAGGTCTATTACATCGGAGCAAGATCCATAAGTATTATCATGCTGGTCAGTCTGTTTACCGGTATGGTTCTGGGCTTGCAATCATACCACGCTCTGGTTAAATTCGGCGCACAGGGCGCAGTCGGCTCTCTGGTATCCCTGTCGCTGGTCATGGAATTGGGCCCGGTGCTTACGGCCATCATGATTACGGCCCGGGCCGGTTCGGCCATCGCCGCCGAAATCGGCATCCAGCGCATCAGCGAGCAGATCGACGCTCTGTATACGATGCGGATCAATCCCATCCGGTATCTCATCAGCCCCAAAATTATTGCGTCCATTATCAGCTTCCCCTTGCTCACCGCTGTGTTTGACCTCATCGGCATTGTTGGCGGCTATGTCTCCGGGGTTTTACTGCTGGGGCTGAATGGCGGCGTTTACCTGCACAGCATCAAGACCTACGTGGTCATGAGTGACATCACCAACGGATTTGTAAAATCGATCGTTTTTGCAGTAATCGTTGCCACCGTTTGCTGCTATCAGGGATATTTTGTACACATGCGCCGCGATAGCCACGGCGCGCAGGCTGTCGGCCTGGCGACAACGTCCGCAGTTGTGACGTCCTGCGTACTGATTCTGATTTCGGACTACGTCGTAACTTCACTGTTGGTATAGAGAGACAAGAGAGACAAGATGGATACACCTCTCATTGAATTTAAAAATGTGACCAAGCGCTTCGGTACAAAAACCGTGCTGGAAGACGTTAATTTGCAGATCTATGAAAGTCAGATCACAACCATCATTGGTCTTTCCGGCTCAGGTAAAAGCGTGATGCTCAAACACATCATCGGACTGATCGAACCCGACGAAGGCGCTATTTTTTTTCGGGGCAAACCAATCGCGGAGATGGGCAAGTCAGAGATCGCCGCAGCCTTTGCGCAGATCAGCTACATGTTTCAAGGTAATGCGCTGTTTGATTCGTTGACAGTCTATGACAATATCGCGCTGCCGTTGCGGGAAACCACCAATTTTAAAAAAACAGAAATACATCGCCGGGTGATGTCCCGCATCAAGCAAACGGAACTGACCGAGGCGACTCATAAATATCCGTCGGAGCTTTCCGGCGGCATGCAAAAAAGAGCAGCGTTGGCGCGCGCTTTGGTCACCGACCCTCAAATCGTCCTTTTTGACGAGCCAACAACCGGTCAGGATCCCGTCCGGAAAAATGCTATTTTAAGTATGATTGCCCATTATCAGAGAAAATTCAACTTTACCGCTATCTTGGTCAGCCATGAAATACCCGACGTGTATTTTATCTCCAATCGCATTCTTGCCTTGTATGACCGACAAATTGTGTTTCAGGGAACGCCTGCGGAACTGGAAAATTTCGATCATCCGTTTATGGATGAAGTGATTAGCAGCCTGGAGGCGCTGCAAAGAGAATTAACCGGTCTTTACTCCAAACGCCAGTTTGAGATGCTGAATCATCTTCAGTTGAAAAGGAGAAAGGGCGGAGAAAGTTTTTGCCTTGTGATTTTCAGTCTGAAAGAATTGAATACAATCCCATCAATAGTCGGTCATGATGCGGTGCAGGAGATTCTGCGGAATATGGGGTTATTTATCGACAAGCATTTTGGTGCCATCGGCGGTATTTCCACCCGTCGTACCACCAACGAAATTCTTACGGTGCTGCCTTATTCCAATCTTATTGAAGCGGAAAGCATTTTGGAAAATTTTATTGAGGATTTCCGCAGGCAAGTCATTCCCGCTCTTGAGGCGGGGGCCTGTAAATTCGCGCTGGGTGACTCTGTCGAATTGACAATCATGGCCGGTGTTGCCGAGGGTCAATCAACAATCGACGTTGATTCTTTATTGAATCTGGCAAGGTCTAAACAAAAAGAAATCGGGCGGTTCCAATGCACCGCCGGGGAGTGAATACATGAAAAAATACACCATGGAAACCATCGTTGGCATCTTTGTTATT
>JANYAF010000257.1 GCA_025355175.1 Deltaproteobacteria bacterium
TAATAGTACGTCCACTTTACCGGCCCCTTGAGTTTCGTGATATCCCACGACCAGAGTTGATTGGGCGCATTGGCAAGCAGCTCGGGCTTCTGGTAATGGGGATGAGTCAACTGATTTCTGGGCAACAGAGGGACGCTGTTAACTTATTAACTTTATCCATAATTTAAGAGGACAACGGTTCTATTTAATAATTGCCCACCACCTATAAGGCCTCTTCTTGTCAAGAGCAAAAATATCCCCATTGGTTTTAAAGTTTTTGTGAAGCAGGGTGTTTCCTTCCTGATCCAGGATGCAGATGTACATGGATCGGGCGTGCAGATCGATTCCGCAATAGTGTTTGTGTTGCCGGGTGTAGAATCTCATAAGGTTTCCTCCTTAGGTTAAAGTGTTTTCCTCCAAGAAGCATTTTACCATGCCTTGGGAGGAGGCCTTAATGAGCATCAAGGGCAATCCAGCCGATCGCGCGCTCCGGGTGATTTTTCGTTATCAAAGAATGACCTTGACATATATGCATAGAATAGGCATACTGAAGCATCACATTTATATGAGGTAATAATATGAGAACAACTCTGAATATCGAAGATACTTTAATTGATCAGGCGACAAAAATTACTGGAATTAAAGAAAAAACAGCACTTGTCAAGCTTGGCTTAGAGGCACTTATCGCCAGAGAAAGCGCACGGAGGCTTGCAAAGCTGGGTGGAACTCAAAAGCAGCTTCAGACAATACCAAGAAGAAAAGGCGTATAACAACTAATGGTTCTGGTGGACACATCGGTTTGGGTTTCGCATTTGAGGGATGGGGGCATTGAATTGGCAAACTTGCTCAATGATGGAAGAGTATTATGCCACCCATTAATCGTCGGGGAGCTGGCTTGCGGGAATCTTAAGGACAGAGCCACTATTCTTTCATTTCTTCAACTACTACCAATGAGCATTGAAGCCGAACACGAAGAAGTCCTATCATTTATTGAGAATAACCGCTTAATGGGAAAAGGCATGGGCTATGTGGATGTCCAGCTAATTGCATCTGCCATATTAACAGGCGTGCCAATCTGGACACTTGATAAGAAACTGGCGCAAGCTGCTGACAGCCTGCATATAAAATTTAAAAATTGCTAATCGGGTAAGGGGGAGTTTTTCTCTCCTCCTCCCCACACCACCTGGCATGCGGGTCCACACTAACAGGATTCGCGTACAGGGGACTTTCACCCCATAAGTTCACGCCCGTGCCGGGCGTACACAAATTCAATCCCGCGGACGGCTTTTAGCCGCCGCTGATGCCCACGTTCGGCCGTAAAATGATTTGACATCGGTATGATTGTAGCGTACCATATATCGTACGTTAAGGAGGCTAAAAAGTATGACAACATTAACGGTATCAGATGCAAGAAAGCGCCTATACAATCTTGTGGATGAGGTAAAGGATACACATGTTCCGGTTCAGATTGTAGGCAAGAGAAATTCTGCCGTTTTGATTTCTGAAGAAGACTGGCGTGCTATAGAAGAAACATTATATCTCACGTCCAGTCCCGGCATGCGTGAATCCATCAAAAAAGGTTTAAAGACACCTGTTGAAAAATGCAAGGAGGAGCCCGGCTGGTGAGTTGGCGATTGGTATTCACTAAGCAAGCGCAAAAAGATGCGAAGAAAATCGCACAATCTGGGCTAAAATCCCAAGTAAATCATTTATTAGACTTATTAAGAGAAGACCCATTCAAAAATCCGCCACCTTATGAAAAACTCATGGGTGACCTCTCAGGGGCTTACTCTCGAAGAATCAATATACAGCACCGTTTAATTTATCAAATACTAAAAGATATCTGTACTGTTAAAATTATCAGAATGTGGATGCATTACGAGTAAGTTGTAATGACGAAAAAAAGAGGTCAACGTATAAAGCGATGAATTCGAGGGATTCCGTCGCCTCGATTTCATCAAAATCAATACAGCCAATCGTAGCCCGTTGGGCTGCTCCGGCTTTTCATTAGCCCACTTACGCAGTAATGGTGGTAACAATTTAATGCGAGAATATACTGACCGGAGAATTCCATGAAACACCTTTCTAATTTGCTGCTGACGCTGCTCGCAGCTTCCTGCATCGGCTGTGCAACATTCCATCCCTCAATCAATGAGCAGAATACGAGGCCAAACGACTTCGGTGTTGAGTACGAATGGCACGAAGGGAGTCTGCCACCGCCTTACCATTACGAATACACTGTCATCATCAAGCCTTCGAGCCGAAGTGAGATCGTTCTGACTCCTGACTATCCCTCAACCACCGTGCCAAAGTGGACTGAATATTTTAAGGTAGAAGAGCAGGACTTGAATGACCTGCATCGAGTGATGGTCGAAAACGGGCTATTCACACGAAAATGGCGACAACTGGATGCGGTGCCGGTCGGTGGCAGCAATCAAACGCTGGTTGTCACGGCGCAGGGGAAACGAATTAAGGTCGAGGATTACCTTGTCTCTGAGCAACAGGTTTCGGCAAAGGTAATGTACGCAGCGGTGCAGACACTGGTTCCAAAGGAGATTTGGGAACGGTTGCAGGCGCGGCGTCAACAGTACATGCAAGAGCATCCGCACAGATAGGATACAGCCGTTAAATGGCGCAGGCTAAAATCAATCCAGCCGATCGCTATGCTCCGGATGATCTTTTCGTTGGGTATCAATATAATTGACAAAACCATATCGATCGTGATATCGTAGCACAAGATTGATCGATGGAGGTGTTGACATGCAATCAGTAACCGTATCACCAAAATATCAAGTCGTTATACCAAAAACTGTCAGAGAGGCATTGAAGCTTCATCCGGGTCAAAAAATGCAAATCGTTGAATATGCTGGTCGCATTGAACTTATACCAGAACGCGACATCAAAGAACTTCGTGGATTTCTCAAAGGCATCAATACCGAAGTCAAACGAGAGGAAGATAGGGTATGAATATTGTAGATTCTTCCGGTTGGCTTGCATACTTTGCCGATGAGCCTAATGCCGAGCATTTTCTCGCCCCTCTGAGCGACTCGGATTTACTTGTTGTTCCGGTGATAACGATATACGAAGTCTTCAAGGTCATTTTACGGGAATCCAGTGAGAATGAAGCACTACAGGCGGTCGTTGCTATGCAAAAAGGAAAGGTTGTGGATCTAAACGCACCACTGGCAATCGCAGCATCAAGGCTGAGCCTAGAGCATCAACTTCCAATGGCGGACAGCATTATTCTCGCAACAGCGCAAGAATTCAAGGCCATTATATGGACACAAGATTCAGATTTTAAAAATATTAGCAAGGTAAAGTACTTTCCCAAAAATAAAGCCACCAATAGCAATACGGCCGATCGCTTCGCTCCGGCATAGCTTTTCGTTATTGTGAATCAATGCTTGGAATTATTGAAAAAATATGTATATTAAAAAAAGGTTCCGATCAGGGCGGATATTAATAAAATTCGGCAAAATCGGGAAGGACGAATGATTGAAATCATTCCCCGATGAGCAGGAGCGGGAAGACTGAATATTTAAAACACGGAGGTCCATAGTGCCGGTAGATGTAGCGCCTGAAAAAATTCCGGTCGTCTTATTGTATAATGTTGATCCTCATTGGACACAGGCTGAAAACGAGGAGGTCATCAACCTCTCGACGCAACTTGGCCACGCCTTAATCGAGGTGGGTTACCCCATCGTCTTCGTTCCCATTGCTGATGATAACATCGCCAACCATCTTCATTCTTTTGATTCTTCAGAATATATAATTTTTAACTGGTGCGAAAGCCTGCCGGGGCTTACACACAGCGAATGGCTGGTGGCCAAACGGCTCGAGATGCTGGGCTTTACCTTTACCGGCGCCGATTCAGAGGCTCTGGCCCTGGCTCAGGATAAGTATCGGGTCAAAGTTCTCCTGGATCAGGCCGGCATCCCGACACCCGCCTGGCGGATATTTCATCAGGCCGAGCCGTGCGAATGGAACAGTTTCCCGGCTATTGTCAAACCGATGAATGAGCATTGTTCCGCAGGGATCACCCGCGACTCTGTTGTGCTCAATCCAGTGGAACTGGAAAATAGAATCCCCTTTATTCTGGATACCTACAATCAACCGGCCATGGTCGAAGACTTTATCGACGGGCGCGAATTTCATGTGTCCGTCTGGGGAAACGAAAAGCTCACCGTACTACCTGTTGCGGAAATGGACTTTACTTTTTTCAGCGACATCAAAGACCGGCTTTGCACGTATGATTCCAAATTTATTCCCGGCTCCGATCACTATGAAAAAATTGAAACGCTGCTGCCCGCGCCGCTGACCCCTGAACAGACGATGGCGCTGGAAAAGGTGTGCTGTGACGCTTACCGGATTTTGGGATGCAGGGATTATGCGCGTCTGGACGTCCGCATGCGGGATGATATTTTCTACGTTCTGGACGTCAATCCCAACGCGGACATAAGTCAGGAAGCCAGCATGGCCTGCGCAGCGGAAGTTGCCGGCATCAGTTACGGGGAGATGGGAAGCCTGTTCGTTCGCCTGGCTGCCCGCCGTCACCCCGTTTTTGGCAAAATAACGGAATTACAAGAAACGGGAAGAAAAAAAGTCGCCTTCAAACGGCCCCGCGTCAAGCGGACGTCCTCCCTTAAAACACCCCAGGCCACCTGAGGAAGCCAGGCAATTTTTAGATTGAGCTTTGTTTTCAACCATTGTTCCCTATTGCATTATTTAAAGATAATTCCTTGATGTTCAAGAGAAATTCATTGTCATCCCGGTTAAAAAAACATTCCACTTCTAATCCCAAAGATGGTATAAGAACGCACTTTGGAAAAACCAGTAACATTCAGGGAGCATTTTGTGACTAAAAACTTAAAGATAAAAAATCTTCTCGATAAACAGGTAATTATTCTGGACGGAGCCACCGGCACCGAGCTGCAGGAAAAAGGGATGCCGGCGGGTGTCTGCCCGGAAATCTGGTGTCTGGAAAATCCAACCGTCATTCAAGGCGTCCATGCGTCCTATCAAAAGGCCGGCGCCCAGGTCGTCTATGCCTGCACCTTTGGCGCGAATCGTTTCAAACTCAAACAATACGGCGTTAAAAAAGATGTTTATTCGGTGAATCTGGAACTGGCGCGTCTGGCCAGGCAGGCGTGCGGAAAAAAAACGCTTGTCGCCGGAGACATCGGTCCCACCGGTTTATTTATTGAACCCTTTGGCCCGCTTTCCTTTGAAGAAGCGGTGGACGCCTTCAGGGAACAGGCGCGCGGTCTGATCGACGGCGGCTGTGATTTGATTGTGATCGAAACCATGATCGACATTCAGGAAACGCGCGCGGCCCTACTGGCGGTGAAAGAACTTTCGGATGTCTTCACCATGGTGTCTATGACGTATGAAAAAGACGGACATACGCTGGGTGGAACACCCCCGGAAAGCGCGCTCATCACCTTGCAGAGTCTGGGTGCGGACGCCGTGGGCTGCAATTGTTCCGCCGGTCCCGAACAAATGGTGGAATTTATCGCTGCGATGAAGCCTTACGCGACCGTGCCGCTTCTGGCCAAACCCAATGCGGGCATGCCCAGACTTGAGGGTTTGAAAACCGTTTTCGATATGGATGCCAAAACGTTTGCCGCTTATGCCAAGAAGCTTGTGGCGGCAGGCGCCAATCTGCTGGGCGGTTGCTGTGGAACGACGCCGGATCATATTGCGGCATTGGCCAAAGCGGTAACGGGTAGAAAACCGGTCAAACCCCGCCGCCCATCGCTTGCGGCGCTCAGTTCCGCGCGGAGTTTTTTGCATCTGGATGAGAATCAGCCGCTGTTTGTGGTCGGCGAAAGGATCAATCCCACAGGGAAAAAAGCCCTGCAACAGGAGCTGATGGAAGGTAAAATGTCCATCATCCGCCAGATGGCGCAGGAGCAGGAAGCGCAGGGCGCTTCTCTTCTGGATATCAACATTGGCCAGCCGGGCATCGATGAAGTTCAAACGATCAAAAAAGTGATCGGACTTTTATCCACTTCAACACGCTTGCCGCTGGTGATTGATTCATCCAGGGTCGAAACCATTGAAGCTGCGCTAAGGATCTATCCGGGCCGAATGCTGATCAACTCGATTTCCGGCGAAAAAGAAAAGCTGGCCAGACTTTTACCGCTTGCCGCAAAATACGGCGCAATGTTTATCCTGCTGCCGTTAACGGACGGCGATATTCCGCACACGGCCAAAAAACGCCAGATGGTTATTCAGAGTATTTTCCAGAAGGCGCAAAAGTTTGGTTTGACAAAAGATGATTTTATCGTTGACGGTCTGACGATGGCGGTTGCTTCCGACGCGACAGCCGCCAGGGAAACGCTGGCCACGCTCAGCTGGTGCAAAAAAACTTTCAAGTGTAAAACGATTTTGGGCTTGTCCAATGTTTCTTTCGGTATGCCGGGGCGCCCCTGGCTCAATGCGGCATTTCTGGCCATGGCACAATATTGCGGTCTGACGATGGCCATTGCTAATCCGGCAAGTGTGGAACTGATAAATGTGAAAAAAGCCTCCGATACGCTCATGGCCAAAGATAAGGCAGCTCTGCATTTCATTAATCACTTTGCCGAGCCCTCCGCGGCCGTCTTGCCCAAAAGCGTCGGGGTTGACGTTTCGCCCGACCAAAAAGTTACCGCGGCCATTCTGGACGGAGACAGGGATAATATTGCGACTTTAATCGAAGCGGTTCTCAAAGGCGGCAGGCAGGCAGGCGTGTTGGTTGATGAAATTCTGATTCCGGCCATTGTGCGCGTGGGGAATTTGTATGAGAAGAAGATTTATTTTCTGCCGCAATTGATGGCCGCGGCGGAAGCGATGAAAAAAGCGCTAACCTACCTGGACCCGTATTTGAAAAAAACGACTGCCGCTGAAAAGGGCAAGGTCATGCTGGCCACGGTCCGGGGCGACATTCATGACATCGGCAAGAATATTGTTGCGCTGCTTTTGAGAAATTACGGATATAGTGTTATTGACTTGGGAAAGGATGTTCGGGATGAGGTTATTATTGAGGCGGCCAAAAAAGAGAAGCCGGATGTGATCGGCCTTTCCGCGCTGATGACCACGACAATGGTCAACATGAAAGAGGTCATCAGGCTGGTGAGGGCTCAAGGAATCAAAACGGATTTTCTCGTCGGCGGCGCGGTAGTCACGGAAGTTTATGCCGCATCCATCGGCGCGTCCTTTGCAAAAGACGGTGTGGCAGCCGTCAGAGTAATTGATCAATTA
>JANYAF010000267.1 GCA_025355175.1 Deltaproteobacteria bacterium
GCGTGCAAAACGCCTACTGGTTTATCCTGCCGAATGTGGAGATCAAAGCGGGCAGCTACACCGTGGTCGATTCCGACAAGGCTACGTGGTCACATAACTCTGGTTCATCGGGCGCCGGGTTTGTGGAAATCAAGGGAATAAGGACAGGTACGCCGCAGCCATCATTTGGTGAAAAAGAATTTCTTTCCAATGTTTCACTCACCAGTCTCAGTGGATGGACGATCCATCGCTGGATGCAATCAACGGGAGATCGGGGCGAGGTAACCCAGGAATCAGACGGGATCAAATTTCGTAATACCGCCGGTAATACCCGTATGGGAATCATGCAGACGATCAACGCAGATGTTTCCGGCGCTCAGAAACTGATCCTGAGAGCCGTCGTTAATGCTGTTCAGCAAAATTTGACTGGAACAGGTTGGCAGGGGAGAGAAGCCCCGGTCGCGGTCATGGTTACCTACACGGATGTCAGTGGCGTGGTCCGCAACGGGTTGGGTAGTATGGCCAACCCAACGGAATCACAGACGAATCGAATGTTCTGGCACGGATTCTATTATGCCAATCCCACGGGAGACAGTCGGGATTGGAACGGCACCAAGGTAGGACAGGGAAGCTGGTATACTTACGAGGTCGATTTGATGTCACTGAATCCCAAGCCGAAGATAATACATGCCGTTGGTGCCGAGGGTTCGGGCTGGCCGACTCGGGAGGGCAAAATTACCTTCCTCAGTTTAAAATATTATGGAACGCTTACAGGCCGATAGGTCAATTTTGCATCATTTGTTCTCTGATGCAATTTTAGCTCAAGAAATCTAGTACAGATGCCTTAAAAACATTAAAGAAGGGATGGTAATAATGACAACGAAAAAGAGATTCCCGATTTTTTGTATCGTACTTTTGGTGTTGGGGTTGTGCTATGCACCGATGGCTTATTCTGCCGAAGATGGTAAAATTAATTGGGTGGAAGGATATGTGAGCGCCATTGGCTACGGAGCGGTGGCAAAAGGTAATATGGCTCAGTCAAAACCTTTGTCCAGAAGAGCCGCCATCGGTGATGCCTATCGCAATCTCCTGGAAATAATTAAAGGCGTGAAGGTTGATTCTGCGACGACTGTTGAAAATTTTATGGTTACCCAAGATATCATCAAGACTCAAATTGACGGAGTCGTTAAAGGTGCCGCGATCCATAAAGAAGACTATGAAAGGCAACCAGACGGATCCCTTATGGCAACAGTAGAGATGCGCGTGTGCATCAGCAGCTGTGCGGGAACGACGACTATTGTTCAGGCGTTAAATATGGGACAAAACAATGATGCCCCATTTGTTCCACAGAAAAGACTACAAGATACCCCGGTGGTAAATGTTCCTCCACCGCCCAAAGAATACAAAATTGTTTATGACGCCTCCAGGCCGGTTACCGGTATTGTTGTCAATCTGGAGGGGCAGGTTTTCGAGCGCGTACTGCTGCCCGTGGTCATCGCGGAGGAAATAGGCGATTCCCTGGTCACTATCTATTCCGCAAAGAGTGTAAATCCTGCGGTTATCCGCACGCACGGCATAGTGCGTTATGCCGACAGCGTCGAGCAGGCTCGAAAAAACCCACACCTTGGAAATAACGTGATGATCATTCCCGCATCCAGAATCACGAAGGAGAAAATGATCGTTGTTAAAGGAGAAGTGGCCCGTCTGATCAAAGAAACTACGGCCCACGGGAACGATTATTTGAGCGAGGCCAAGGTTGTTATTTCGGCCCAGTAAAGGACTATCAATTGTGTTGATAGCGCTCTGACACCAAGTTTTAGGTAATTACCACTTTAAAGGTGGCGATTACCGGTAAGGAAGAGATAGTTTCATAAGGCGATCACAATGGGCTAATATCTAATAATAACGTGAAAGAATAAAAGTAATAAAGTAGGTAAAATTCAGTCTTCAGCTTCCCAAGTCGGAAGCCTTGGGTTCGAGCCAAGAACCGCTCCACGTTATCAGTTGGACGGTATACCCTCTTGGCCGGTAAATATTGCTTGCATTGCCTGTTTGTGTATGGTAGTTGCATTTCCAACCATCACTGAAAGTAGTATGCTGAAGTGGGCTTTCGCCCACTTTTTTATTTTCTGAAGCGATTGATTATGAGCGATGATTTAAAAGACAAAATATGGCAATTGGCCGAACCGGTTGCGCTCTCCGAAGGGATGGAACTGATTCATGTCGAATGCCTGAAAATGCATTCGCGTTGGGTTTTTCGGCTTTTCCTGGACAAAGAAAGCGGTGTTACGCTGGGCGACTGCACCTCGGTCAGCAATCAACTGGGTGATATTCTGGATGTTCATGATTTATCCCACGGGCCCTATACATTGGAGGTGTCTTCGCCGGGCCTCGACCGTCCCATCTCGCGCGACCGCGATTTTGAGAGGTTCAGAGGGGCTCAAGTAAGAATCAAGACCCATATAAAGATTGACGGCGTGAAGAATTTTCAGGGGACGCTGGTGGATTACGTGGAAGAAAACGGTCGGAAGATTGTACGGATTGATGTGGCGGGTAACATAAGCAGTATCCCGAAAAACGAAATCGCCAAAGCCAATCTGATTGATGAAACCGCTGTGATCATAGAATGAAAAAAACGCCGACAGGCTGAAATGTGATACAGCCCAAGAGAAGAAAATGGAGGAATTTGTAAATGTTGCAAGAACTTAAACGTCTGATTGAACAGATGGGTAAGGACAGGGGCATCGACAAGCTCATCATTACAGAAGCCCTCGAGGCCGCCATGTTGACCGCGGCTCGCAAAAAATTGGGGGCCAACGTGGATATTGAAGCACACTATAATGACGACGCCGGAGAAATCGAGGTGTTTCAGTTTAAAACAGTTGTTGATAAAGTGCTCGATCCCGAAACACAAATTTCCAAAGAGGAAGCCAGAAAAACGCTTGATGAAGGCGCGGAACCGGGCGACTCCCTGGGCATGAAAATCGAAACCAGTTCCTTTGGCCGTATCGCCGTCCAGATGGCCAAGCAAATCATTATTCAACGCGTTAAAGATGCGGAGCGCGACAATATCTATGACGAATATAAGGACCGCAAGGGTGAATTGATCAACGGTTTTGTCCAGCGGTTCGAAGGCGGCAACATCATTGTAAACCTGGGACGAGCTGAAGGCGTGGTACCTCCCACGGAGCAGATCCACCGTGAAACTTACAAACGCGGCGAACGCATCCGG
>JANYAF010000013.1 GCA_025355175.1 Deltaproteobacteria bacterium
GGCTTCAATATATTTATAGTGCGTCGTATTGATCGTGGCAGTTGTGCCGTAACTCAGGCAGCCGATATGCGGTTCAAGACAGCCGGCACCGATCACTTCACAGGCCTTATCCGCGGCGGCAGCAATCACCGGCAATCCTTCCGGTATTCCCGTATCCGTGGCTGCCTGACGGGTAATTTCTCCCAGCACACCCGAAGGCTCAATTAAATCCGGCAGCATGTGAGGCTCAACCTGCGTAACCTCCCATTTCCAGTTTCGCGAAGACGCCCAGGCCTTCTTTTTATAATCGAAGGGTACATAGCCGACCTGACATCCGACGGAATCAACAAACCGGCCAGTCAGACAGTAGGTCAGATAGCCGGAGAGAAATAAAAACTTATGCGTCTTCTTCCAGATTTCCGGCTGATAACGTTTAATCCAGTTGCTCTCCGCTTCCGCCTGCAGGTAAGCCACAGTTTCACTCATGCCCGAGAGTTTAAAAGCCAGCCCCCACAATCCACCTATCGGTTTTAAGCCGCTGGTGCGTCTCTGGTCCAGCCAGACCATCGCCTGCCGCAACGGCTTGCCGTTTTTATCGAGATTGATCAGAGTGGAACGTTGTGTTGTCAGCGTAACCCCCGCAATCGCTTCCTTCGGCACGATTGTTTCACGCCAAAGCATTTGACAGACTTGACAAAGCGATTTCCAGTAATAGTCGACATCCTGCTCCGCCCAACCCGGTTCACGTGAAACATAAGGCTGCATCGGAACCCTTTTTTTAAAAAGCAGGTTGCCCTTTAAATCGAAAACAAGTGCCCGGACGGACTGTGTGCCGTTGTCGATACTAAGAATTAGGTCTCTGGTCATGAATCACCTCTATCATGCGAAACGCAAATGCAAGATTCCCTCGCCATAAGAAAACGTCATCATTCCGAAGTGAATGAAAGTTGGATATTCATAGCACTGAATTCTTTTTTTTAAAACATAGTTTATTTTTCACATTAGTGAATACGACGGATAGGGAAGAAAGTACCGGACAAGAGCGAAAGGAATGTCGTTGAAACTTAAAGAGCAGGACAACGCAAGTTGCCTGCTCTTTAAATGATCATTGTTCATGGATGCTACTTTTTAGCTGCTGCCTTCTTGACAACTTTCTTGGCGGCGACTTTCTTCACAACCTTCTTCGCTGCTGCCTTCTTCACGACCTTCTTGGCGGCGACTTTCTTCAAAACTTTCTTGGCTACTACTTTTTTTGCGGCGGGCTTTGCAGCCTTCTTTACTACTTTCTTTGCTGTTGCTGTCATTGGGTTTAGCCTCCTTTTATTGAGTTTACTTCTTGGTTACACAATTAGTAACCTTTCATATGTGGGTTAATTTTACTTTATTTTTTCTCTCCGGTCAACAAAAACTACCAAAAATTATTATATTTTTTTATTTTTAATTCCGATAAGAATAATTATTTTTATCCATGAAGCACAACCCGAAAATTCGCAGTCAATGATTTGCGTGTAAATCATTTTACGATCATCAGGAAATCCAGTGTTGGCAAGTGTCTCCGGTATTCACCCGTATCCTGCAAATATAATTTCTTCGAACGGATAGCCTGAAGATGATCCCAAACAGTGCCGGAAGGATTGATATCGCATCCACCGTACGTTCGTGCTGCGGGCATGACGATCACAGATAATTTTTTGCTCCGACATAATGTTTGGCGAAGTATTCATCAGATAAAGAGTCGATACGGATCCTTTTACCGCGAGACGGCGCATGAATGAACCGACCATCGCCGATATAGATGCCCACGTGCGACACTTTCCCGCGACCTCTCATCAAAAAAAAGACCAGATCGCCTTTTTGCAAATCGCTTTGGTCAATTGTATTGCCTGCATCATACTGTGTTCTTGAATGCCGCGGCAGATCCAGTCCATTTAACTGATAAACCGTCATCGTGAGACCGCTGCAATCAAATCCCGTCTCGGCGGATGCTCCACCCCACAGATAAGGGACACCGATAAAGTCCCGGGCGCTTTTCGTAAGCGACTCCCTTAAATAATCCGTACCATATTGCTTTCGCTTTGCCGCTGCGGAATCTTCCGGCAACACGATATAGAATTCTTCGATCACGCCCGCACTTTGCAGTGATTGGGCACGCAACTTAGCCTGATCTTTGGATGAGAAGTTGCCGAAACGAACTTTAAACAAACCATCGGCTGCTTTGAAATAAGTAGCATCCAGACCCTGGCTTTTGAGCTTTTCCGTTAGACGCACCGCGTTTTCCACCTGTGCGAACGCTCCGGCCTGAATCGTGGTTCCCATGATCGCCAGCGGTCGCTTTTGCGGCCGGGGTGACGCCGCGTTCACTTTGTCTCCACGGCTCGCGCAGGCCTGCATCAACATTACAAGAATCAGAAACAACGCAATACTCAGGCTAATTTTTTTTATTTTTTCCACGCTGTCTTTGTCCTGCATAAAGCCATATCATAATTTCCAGCGGGTTTGCACAAAGGCCGTCGCCTCTTCACTATTATGTATTCTGTCCTCCAGTTGCTCTTCTTCCAACGCCCGCAAGATTCCCCCGATAAGCTTCCCGGGTGTAAATCCCATCGCCATTAGGTCATGGCCAGTCAAAAGACGTGGCGGATGAAGCGCTTCATGTTCCAGATTCTGCAGCTGATGGCGGCAGAAATCGTAATGGTCCAGCATCCCGTGACTGGCCAGGCAATCCAGGCGATGCAATTGCAGATGCAAATGAAAATCCGGCATCCGCAAAAAACGCTTCAACCGAGCGGACCGCATTTTCTGCACGTTCATAAAGGCCATGTGATGATGGATCAGGCTCAGCACTGTATCCTTTTGCACGCGTGAGAATCTCAACCGCTGGAGAACACCTTCGGCTATAGCCTCCCCCAATTTCACATGTCCATAAAAATGGACGCCGTTTTCATCCTCGGTTCGCGATACCGGCTTGCCAATATCATGCAGAAGCACGCCCCAAGCAAGCGCCAGGTCGATTAGCGGGCTGGTTTCGCCAGATAACATCTCCAGCATAATCATCGTATGCTGCCAGACATCGCCTTCGGGATGAAAACGAGGCGGCTGCGACACACCGCGCATCCTGTCCACTTCCGGTAGTATCTGCTGCAAGATTCCTGTATCGGCCATTAATTCAAAACCAAGGCGGGCACCGCCACGGGTTAGTATTTTGCGAAGCTCTTCGGCAATTCGTTCGGCGCTGGTTCCCTTGATATTTGCAGCATTGGCTTGAATGGCGCTTTGCGTTGCCGGATCCATTGCATAATCCAGATTGGCGGTAAAGCGAATGGCCCGCAGCATCCTTAGATAGTCTTCATTAAAACGAATGGCTGGGTCGCCGATGGTTCGGAGAACTTTCCGGTCAATATCCGCAAGGCCGTCCACATAATCGATGATTTGATGGGTTTCGGGATCCATCAACAAACCGTTGATGGTAAAATCGCGTCTGAAGACATCTTCCCTGGCCGATGAAAAGTGAACACACGTAGGCCTTCTGCCGTCTTCATAGACATCGTCACTGCGAAAAGTTGCGACCTCATAGGGATGACCATCCGCAATCACCATGATCACGCCGAATTTCGCACCGACAGTCAGCGTCCTCTCAAATAGTGCCGTGACCTGATCAGGTAGAGCGGATGTTGCAATATCATAATCGCCGGGCGTAACACCGCGCACAAAATCACGCACACAGCCGCCGACAAAATAGGCTTCAAACCCTGCTTGCTTGAGACGGCGTACGATAGACATAGCTGTGCTTCGTCCGGTCTCGCTGTTTTTTGCTCCCGATGGGGTCAATACCTACTCCTCGTGCCGCTTCTTTTATCGCTTTCCCAATTTGATCGCGCAGAATTCACCGCACATTGTACAGCCTTCATCCTGAGCACTCTTACTTTTTTCCAGAAGCGCGACAGTTCTTTCCGGATCAATGGATAAATCCACCTGCCCCTGCCAGTCGAAATTTTTTCTGCATTCAGACATTTTCCTGTCTCTTTCACGCGCGCCTCTGACGCCTTTCGCGATATCCGCAATGTGTGCGGCAATCCGCGCGGCAATGACGCCGTCGCGTACATCGGCCAACGTCGGCAGACGCAAATGTTCAGCCGGGGTGACGTAACAAAGGAAATCAGCCCCGGCGGCTCCGGCAATCGCACCGCCAATCGCGGAGGTAATATGGTCGTAACCGGGCGCTATATCCGTCGGCAGCGGTCCTAAAACATAAAACGGAGCGCCCTGGCATATTTTCTTCTGGAGCTTGATATTGGCTTCCACTTCGGTAATCGGCACATGGCCGGGCCCTTCAATCATGACCTGGACCCCCGCATCGCGAGCACGGCAGGCCAGCTGCCCTAGAATAATCAGCTCCTGTAACTGCCCCCGGTCGGTTGCGTCGTCAATAGCGCCGGGACGCAAACCGTCACCCAGAGACAAAACCATGTCGTAGCGGTGAGCAATTTCCAGCAGGCGGTCATATTCCTCATAAAGCGGATTTTCCCGATCATTGCAGTACATCCAGTTGGCCGTCATAGAGCCGCCCCGGCTGACAATACCCAAAACTCTTCCTTGATTCTCCACTGCGGCCACACTCAGGCGATTGACACCACAGTGCACCGTGATGAAATCGACGCCATCCCGACCGTTTTCTTCGATTACGGCAAACATATCCTCCGCTGTCATTTCCGCAATCGCTTTTTTCTCGCCCAGAATCTTTACCGCCGCCTGGTAAATCGGCACCGTCCCGATAGCCACGGTGGCTTTCTCCATGATCGCTTTGCGGATTTGAGCCAGATCGCCGCCGGTGGAGAGATCCATCACCGCATCAGCGCCCGCGTCTGTGGCGATTTTTAATTTTTCCAATTCCAAAGCCAAATCATTATTGTCTCTGGATGTGCCGATATTGGCGTTGACTTTCGTACGCAATCCAAGGCCTATGGCGAGCGGCTTGATCTTTTGATGGTTCATATTACGGCAAATCACGATAGTTCCATCGACCAGGCCCTGCTTGATAAATTCCGCCTCAACACCTTCCTGTACCGCGCAGATTTTCATCTCTTCCGACATGATCCCTTTGCGGGCTTTTTCTAACTGTGTCATTTTCCCCTCCAAAACCTTCATTCAATTATCCTAAAATATTCACCGGTCCGTGTCCATTCGCCAGGCCCAGGGAATGCTCAATAGCTTTTGTTACAAGAATTTTAACCTGCGCCACTGCATCTACAATACTCTTACCTTGCGCAAGATTTGCTGCCAGCACCGAGGCAAATGTGCAGCCGGTGCCATGCGTGTTTTTTGTCTCGATCCAGTCTGCTGAAAACTCGTAATATCGTTTTCCGTCATAGAGGATATCAATGCTGCCGGAGTTCCTTCTCCCGGGTAAATGCCCTCCCTTAATAACAACATTTTCTACTCCCAGATCGACAATGGCTGCAGCAGCTTTCTTCATCGCCGCAACCGACCGGATTTTCATCTGAGCCAGAGATTCCGCTTCCGGAATATTCGGTGTGAGAACCCTGGTCAGCGGCAGAAGCTTTTTGACCAGCGCCTGTCTCGCCGCCTCCTGCATGATCGTCCGGCCTCCCTTGGCAATCATCACCGGATCGACAACGACATTTTTTATTCCATATTGTTCAATCTTCCTGACCACTGTAGTGACCACACCCGCCGTCAGCATCATGCCGGTTTTTAAAGTATCCGCGCCAATATCGCTCAAGACGGCATCCAGTTGCGCTGCAATGAATCTTTGCGGCACAGAAAAAATATCCTGAACCCCGCGGGTATTCTGAGCCGTGAGCGCTGTAATCACCGTCAGGCCATAGCAGCCGCAGGCGTGAACGGCTTTCAGGTCCGCCTGAATGCCTGCCCCACCACCGGAGTCGGAACCACCAACACATAAGACTTTGAACAGCCTGTTCATTCAACCCACCTCCGGAAAAACATCTTTTTGCCAGTACCGGATCACAAGCAGATTTCCCGACTGGATGCGGATGACGGCTGGATCACCGGAAATAATATTACTGACACCCCGCGATTCAGACATCATCAACGTCTCGTCACTGAGGGGATAGAGAAATCCCCGAAGGGTAACGCCCTCGACTTTGGGACAAAGCGCGATAAGAGAGACCAGACAGCCGGTGGCGTCTGTAAACAGGACTTCGCCGTCCGGCACAAAAGCTTCGCAGTATTCATCCATCAGGCAGGTTTTAATTCCCGCTTCCCTGCCTTTAATCAGTAAAAATAGATTGGCCAGCGCGTGATCCATTCTTCCGCCTTGCGCGCCCCAGATCTCAATGGTTTCCGGATGCTGCGATAGCGCATAATCCAGAGCCAGAGCCGTATCGGTAAAATCCTTCTTGGCCGGATGTTTAATAATCTTTACTCCCGAACGTTTGTATTGCGCCAGTTGCAACGGCAAAATAGAGTCCATGTCACCCACCAGCACATCCGGCGGCAGCGAGGCTGCTGACAGGTGGCGCGTGCCGCCGTCACAGCCGATCAACACGCGTTTGCCCGTTTGAGCCATTCTCTTCCGGAAAAAATCCGGATTCCCTAGGCGACCGCCACTGACAATGATAATGTTTTGATGCATAATGAACCACTAATAAATAAGCCATACCCTTTCACCTGAAAAGGATATGGCTTAGATTGGTTTAAAATGATCGCCACTCCCTACGCCGGCATTACCCGGGTCAGGTTCAAAGGGTATAATCTCAGCCGTCCGCTCCACGGATTGAACGGCACCCCGCGAACAAAAATTAATACATTAACTTTCAAAAAGCAATCTCAATTTCACAACCGTTCGGATCTCAGGCAATACTGCATATGCCATTACCCGGCAGAAGATTTATTTCATCTCGGCTAATTTTCTTTGCAACTGACGAAGTGTAATGCCAAGAATCCGGGCGGTCTCGCGGCGGTTGCCGCCGGTGGAATTTAAAACAAACATCATGTGTGCCGTATCATTTTCTTTGAGTGTGCAAAGACTGCGACTCGATAAGGAAGGCTGAACCTCGGGCGCTCCACTCCCACCCAAATGCGCAGGCAGGATCACCGGTCCCTCGGCCAGTAAAACGGCATTCTCGACCATCTGTGACAATTCGCGGATGTTTCCGGGGTAATCTTCTTTATGCACCAGCAGATTCATGGCTTCGGGGCTGAACCCATCAATCCTTTTTTTATGACGCAGACAAGCCTTTTGCAAAAAGTGGGTGGCCAGAAGCGCGATATCCCCCCTTCTCTCTCTGAGCGGCGGCAGGCAGACATAAGCGGACTTGAGCCGGTATATCAGATCGATACGAAATTTGCCTTCCTGACAGGCCGCTTCCAGATTGGTATTGGTCGCTGAAATAAACCGAATGTCCACACGCACGGGACTTTTCGCGCCGAGTGGCGTGAAGGTCTTGTCTTCCAGAACGCGCAGGAGCTTGGATTGTAATCCAATCGGCAGTTCGCCGATTTCATCCAGAAAAAGTGTGCCACTGTCCGCCTGTTCAAAAAATCCCGCGTGAGCGCTCTCGGCACCGGTGAACACCCCTCTGGCGTGCCCGAAAAACTGGCTTTCAAACATCGTCGCAGGTATGGCGGATACATTGACGGCCACAAAAGGGCCGGCAGGCCCCGGTCCCGCCCGATGAATGCCCCGCGCCATCAGTTCCTTTCCTGTTCCCGACTCGCCGGTGATCAGAATCGGATTGCCGCTGCGCGCCATCACCTGAGCATAGGATATCAGGGCCTTCACTTGTTTATCCTGCGTAATCGTGTCGGCAAACGCCGTCGGAATGTCAACCGCCTCACAACTGGCGTTGATGGAAAGACCGGCCAGCAGCCCTTTTCTTTCATAGGCTCTTTCGATGGATAGAAAAAGCAATTCATTGTCCACGGGTTTGACCAGATAATCATAAGCACCCTGGCGCATGGCCCGCACGGTGGTCTGAATATCATCCACAGCGGTCAGAATGATAAATTCCGTCCCCGGACAAAAAGGCTTGGTGGATTCGAGCACCTGCATCCCGTCAATATCAGGCATCAGCAGATCCAGAAGAACAATGTCAAAGTTTTCCTGTCGAATCCTCTTAATCGCTTCCCTGCCGTTATCGCAGGCCTCGGCGTTCTTAATGCCGCGCCACTTGAGAATTCTCTTTACCGAGGAAAGAGACACCTCTTCATCATCGACAATCAATATTTTCATAGCTGTTGTCTCCCTAAGTCATGGATGATCTTTTGAAGCTGATCGATGTTAAACGGTTTGTGCAGTGTATGGTCAGGCACCATCTTGATCTGAGCAGGCGGCTTGAGTGCCTTGCGGTCAGTAGTGTACAGGATGACCGGAAGGAGCGGAAATTTCGCGCGGATTTTTTCCAGCAGATACCAGCCGTCAAACCCCTTGAGGCGTATTTCCGATACAACGATATCCACCTCCGGATTCTCCGCCAGGAAATTGAGAATGTCCTCTGGTTTGTCCTCGGGTTCCGAACGCCAGATCACGGCATCCACGAAATTGGCCTTGAGCTCTTTGAGATATTTAACATTGTGGTCCACGCATAAAATAGCCGGATAAAAGCTGATATCGGTCTCGCCGTCCACAGGGAGATAAATGGAAAAACGGCTGCCCTTGCCCGGACGCGATAAAACGCTGATCAGCCCATGGTGTTCCTTGATCAGACCATAGGAAATGGAAAGCCCCAGCCCCGTACCTTCACGCTCCCGTCTGGTTGTAAAAAAGGGGTCGAAAATCTGCTTCATAATTTTGCGTTCAATCCCCTTCCCGTTGTCTTCAATATCTACCACAACGGCTTTTAAACGGTCTATATAACGGCAGCGCATCCGAATCAGACCTTTTTGCCCCGCCGGAATCGCCTGATGGGCGTTAATCAGCAAATTGGCAATGACCTGCTCGATTTTCTGAAAATGCCCGGAGATGGGAGGAATGTTTTCGGAAATTTCCTGATCGATTTTGGATACGGTTCTTCTGACCTGCGCACCCACAATCATCAGGGCACCCGCGATCACCTCCGGCACGGCGACCAGTTTCTTCTGCGCGGTCTCATCGGAGCGTGAAAACTCCTTCAAGCTGGTGATGACCCGGCTAATTCGGTTGGCTCCGATTTTAAACGCCTGGATAATCTCCTGCATGTTATGGCAGACTTCTTCATAGGACAAGCCGCGTTTTTCCCAATCGGGATGATGGGCGCTCGAGCGGGAGAGAATGGTCTCCACCGTGTTCCAGATTTCTTCCAGAATCGGGACATTGTAGGCAATAAAGCTGACGGGGTTATTGATTTCGTGGGCGACGCCGGCCACCACCTCGCCCAGTGCGGTCAACTTGTGCGTTTGAATCATCTGCTGGAGCCGCAGCTCTCCTTCCTGACGAATTCTTTTATCTTCGGTAACATCCTGCCAGGCGCCGACAATGTAACTGGTGGAACCGGCCGGATGCTGAACAATCCGCCAGTAATCGGAAAACCAGCGGTAGGAATCACCCATTACCCGGAAGCGGTAACTATAACGGTGAAACCCCTTGGCGCGTTCGCTTTGCAAATCGGCAAGGATGCGTTCCTGATCATCCGGATGAATATGCTCTCTCCAGAAGCTCTCGTCATCGACAAAACATTGCGCGGGATAGCCGGTAATCTCCTCAATCGTGTTGCTGACAAAAGTCAGCGCACAATTCCCATCGGCCTTGCGGGTATAGGACACAATCGGCAGGGATTCCAGAAGCAAGGAAAGATGATCGGTGGTCTGTTTGAGGGCTTTTTGCGTCCGGTGACGCTCCATCAGTTCATTGAGCAGCGCCTCGTTGGCCTGGGCCAATTCCGCCGTTCTGGCCTGAACGCGTTCTTCCAGCTCTTCTTGCGCTTTCAGTAACGCTTCCTTCGCTTTCTTCCGTCGGGTAATATCTTCCAGCGTTTCGATCGCGCCGATCAGCTCACCAGTCGCGTTGCGAACAATGGCTGCCGTAAATCGCAGCCATTTGCCCTGATTGCCCAATTCTGGAAAAAAATCTATGGCTTCATAGGCTTCATCCAGCAGTTTGGATTTGATGTACTTGCCGGCATACCATCTGGAAATATTGTCCTGTTCACGGCTCACCAGGAGATCCGCCATGCAGGGGCGCTTCTTGCTGTAAAATGCCCGCCATTGCTGGGACGTACCGATGACGTCTTCGGCCCTGATTTTGGTAAGTTCCTCGAGGGCTTTATTCCAGTATAGGATGCGGTGATCTTTACCGATCATAAACGCGGGAATAGGTGAACCGCCAATGACGCTCTTCAGACGCTGCTCGCTTTCTTTCAGCTCCTCTTCCACGCGTTTTCTTTTGACTTCCGATTGCCGGAGCTCTTTGAGTTGACGTCGTAGTGTCTGAATTTCCTGGATAGGATAGTCGTCGCTTTCTGGTCTGCCCGTCATGATTCCGCCCCTTTACCTGAAGTTGAGAGCTAATATGAATCTAATGGCTTTAGATCCCGGTGACACTGCGATGAAGAAACTATTTAAAATACGGAAGAACAATACTTTAACTGATAGCATAGAAAATAGAACGGTAACCCTGCTTTTTATTTATGGCCTAGGCCCTCCGGAGGATTTCGATAGTCTCATCAACATAGGTATCAAGATCGTCTATATCAGTAATCCAGCCCTCCGGAGGATTTCGATAGTCTCATCAACATAGGTAGGAGAAAAATGCTCTCCCCGGTATTTCAGCAAGGCATCCGCCATGCAGCCTAGGAACGCGGCTGCCACAGCAGGATCAAATTGATTGCCGGCGCCATTTTCTAGAATGCGGAGAACCTTGGGCAAAGGCATGGGGTTGTAACTCATCGTTTCCGTCTCCGTATATTTCGGGTAATCACGGGCCGATGTCAGGGCATCAAAAACATCCGCTACCGCAAGAATTCGGGAGCACAGGGGAATATCCTCCCCCCGAAGTCTGTCGGGATAGCCACTGCCGTCGAAACGTTCATGGTGGTGAGAAGCAATGAATGGTACTTGTATCAATGCTTTGGAGAAATGGAAGTTATCGAGGATTTCTTTTGTTCTTACGGCGTGCATCTCCATTTCCATCCGTTCCGCCGCCGTAAACTGGCCGCTTTTGAGAAGTACGGTGTCTTTAGTGCCGATCTTGCCGATATCATGAAGAAGGCCTGCATATTTGATCAATTCCCTCTCTTCTGGTCCGATGCCCATACTGCGGGCAATCATCATAGAATATTCCGTTACCCGTTCTGAATGCCCGGCGGTCAGATGGTGTCTGGCGTCAACAGTTGCAGAAAGTGTGCGCATTGAACTTTCGAAAGAAAGCTTGAGTTCATCGATCAACTGAGCGTTTTCGATGGCAATCGCCATCTGGGAGGCCAGCGACTTCAACAGGTTCTCATCATCATCGTTAAATACCCCACCGCCCTGTTTGTTTATTACCTGAATGACGGCGATTCGCCCTCCTGAACGGTTGTTAATCGGCATGCACAAAACGGTCTTTGTGCGAACAATTCCGTTGCAGATCAAACTCACGTTTGAAATAGGGCAGTTCCCAGGCATCTGCGGTGTTGACGGTTTCTCCCGTTTTGGCCACAAACCCGCTGATTCCTTCCCCGATGGGCAGCGAGAAATACTCAATTTTTTCCGCAACGGTGGTCCAGATTTCATTTCGATCCCAGTCGATTAAATACAGGCTTGTTCGTTCGGCATTCATGATTTTGGTGACGCGGCTGATAATCAGGGGGAAAAGGTTTACAAACTCCACTTCTGCCGTCAGATCAAGGGCAATCTCCAGAAGATTAGATATTTTTTTATTTGATGCGATTTGTTTCGCCAAGAGCTGACTATTATCAAAGGCCAAGCGCCGTTCTTTCAGGATACGATACAGCTTGCTATTGAGCTCTGTCGTTGTAAAAGGTTTTTTGATGAAATCATTGGCGCCGGCGGTAACAATTGATTCGTATGTAAAGCTGTTATCATAACCTGTAACGACTACGAAAGGAATATCAGATTGAATCTTGCGGACATCAGAAATTAAATGGAGACCATCCATTGTTTCGATATCGGCAATGACTATATCGAAGTGCCGCTTTTCGATAATATCCATGGCCGCATCTTTGCAATTCACCGCCATGCATTGAAATCCGCAGGAGATCACAAGCTCCGTCATCATCAAACTGGCTTGGGGATCATCCTCCACAATAAGAACTGCTTCATGATTCGTCATGCTGTCCATTGCTGTCACCAACTGCTGCCTGATCCGGAGATGTGATAAATTATAAAGGATTATATGGAATGTGTCAATGCCGGGGGCAATAGGCAAAGCCGATATTTTTGACTACATACCCATCACCAAAAGTGTCAAATTTGCGGCAAGATGTCGTGATTTCATCTTTACGGACGGCGCCGCCTATCGGTTTCAGGGGACGGCCTGCTCCATCTTCATGGCTTCCATTCTCCATATGCCTGCGCATTTATTTCATCAAGGCGTGCGGCAAAAATGGTTTTTCCCTGACCGGTACTAATATTTAATCATGTCAATCTTTGTCAGCACCGACTGATTCGAGACACGCGGGGCATTCATCATATTCCATGCAACATACTGCTCAGCGTAGGTACTTTCAGCAGACATGCCGTCCACGGGCACGATAACCTGCATTCCCCGAAATGCCGCCTCGCTGGCCGTATACAGAACTGCACCGTGCGCTGCCGTCCCTGTTACAATGACAGTTTTTATCCCCTGTTCTTTGAGGATCTTCTCCAAATCTGTCCCGAGGAATTTATCGGGCCCCGATGTCACTACAGGCTCCCGCCCGAGAGGCGCCAGCTCCTTTGCAATATCGGCAACAGCTGCACCGGGGGTGAGGCTGTACACCACGAAAACACCTTTCGAGCGTGCCTCTGTAAGAAGCTTTTGAACCTTCGGAATAGAAGCAATACAACGGGGGCGTTTTTCTGCATTACAAGTCTGCTTGTTAAAATCGAGCAGCAGGAGCGCTGTCACCTTCGGATTTACCGTCACAGATTTTAATTCCGGCACAGAAGGAACCTTCACTGTGTTCCATTCTTCAATGATATTCTGTGCTGAGACAGGGTAGCAAAATAGAACTATTGCACAAAAGCAACACATTAAAAGTGCAGCTTGCCTACATGCAGTTTTTTGTATCATCTTAATTTTACCCTCCTTTCCAAATAGCATTATTACAAAAATCATACCTGATGCCGCCAACAACCATCGTGCAAGATAAATATGAAGCTGAAAACTTTGGAAGAATCGGTGTGATAGAAACACACCTCTCTATTAAATGTCAATATTTTATACTGAGTTCGGCTTTACACGAGCCATCACATCATCAATCAACCACCTCGCGAGCTCGCTGCGGAGAATTCACGCTCGTCGCGCAACAGCGGGATTAAAAGGCTTGAAATATCTGGCGATATTTTATCCAACGATTACATCTTGACACGCCTTCCCCGTTACCTTATAAAACCCATCGTCCGGTAACCGGAAACAAAGCTCGTTTTCCTGCGATTCTTTCTGGCGTTGCACATTCAGGAGGATACCGAAAGGCGGTAATATTTTGCCCATACAGGCTTATGACACGGGATATCAAATCAGTACTGCCGGGCAAAAGGAGTAATCTGATGATGGAAAAATTCTTCAACCCCCGCAGTATTGTTGTTTTCGGCGCTTCCGCCACCAAAATGAATCTGGGACAAATCGTTCTACTCAACAACAAACAAGTCGGTTACGAGGGAAACCTCTACGGCGTCGGCTCTCAGGAAGGAGACGTGGGCGGCGTTCATATCTATACAAGCGTTGCCGATCTGCCCGAAACGCCGGATGTGGCCATTTTCCTGACACCCGCCAAAACCGTGTCCGGTCTGATGGAGGAATGCGGGAAAAAAGGCATCACCCATATTGTGATCGAATCGGGTGGTTTCAGTGAATATTCGCACGGCGACCATACGCTGGAAGAAGACGTGCTGGCCGTTGCTGATAAATACGGCATGAAAGTCATCGGCCCTAATTGCGTGGGCACCGTCAATTTTGATTTAAAAATGATGATGCCGTTTGCCTTCTTCAAGGATATTCCCATCGGCGGCAGGCTGGGCCTCATTTCGCAAAGTGGCGGCGTGGGCGGTTCCTATCTACGCGCGGTGTCAGGCTACGGAATCAAACCCGGAAAATTCGTGGCCACAGGCAATAAACTCCAGCTCGATGAAGTGGACTTTCTGGATTACTTCATGCAGGACGGCAAAACCGATATCATTGCTCTGTATCTGGAAGGTTTTAAAAGGGGCAGGGCATTTTTCGACTTGGCCCGCAAATCGCAAAAACCGATTGTCATCCAAAAGTCAAACCGCTCGCCGATCAGTGCAAAAATCGCGCAGTCCCATACGACGGCGCTGTCCAGCGACGATACCGTGGTCGATGGCGCGCTCAAGCAGGCTGCGGCCATTCGTGTGGATGACGAACTGGAGTTCATCAACGCCATCAAGATCGTTCGCCTGCCGCTCATGAAAGGGCGGCGTGTTGCAGTCCTTTCGCGCTCGGGAGGCCATGCGGTGCTGTCCGCCGACGCCTGCGCGAAATTCGGCTTTAAGATGGTTCCCTTTCCCCCGTCTTATATCGAACAGCTCAAAACGATTTACCACACGCGGGTCATCGCGCACCAGAACCCCCTGGATCTGGGTGAAATTTTCGATTACACGATATTTACCAAGATTCTGGAAGAAGCGCTGAAACTGGACACCTATGACGGCGTACTCTTCAACCACCTGTATTCATCGGATTTTGAAGGAGCGATGTCGCGAACATTTCTGGCGGGCGTGGAAAAGCTGGTCGCCAAATATGCCAAACCGGTCTGCCTCACCATGATCTCTGACCGGGAAGAAATTCTAAAAGTGCAGCAGAGTCAGCCCTTTCCTATTTTCACTTCCCCGCTGGAGGCTGCCGCCGCGTTGAATGTCTCTCTGGCCTATTATGAACAAAAAGCGGCGCGGGACAACCGGGGCAAAACGCCAAACCATAAAATTGATCTGCGCACCGTGGAAACCATCCGGGTGCATTGCGCACGTGAAAAAAGAATCCCTTTAACGGATGAGGCTCTCACTATCTGCGCCGCAGCCGGTTTGACACCGATCTCCCATATGACCATCCACAATGAAAAAGAGTTGAAAATAATGCCCCTGCGTTACCCTTTGGCCGTGAAACTGATTTCGCGCGACGCGTCGCATAAATTCGACGTGGGCGGCGTGCTCTTGAATATCGGTTCGAAAAAGGAATTGTTGTCCGCCATCGCCGGTATTCAAAATGCGGTGCGTCAGGCAAAACCGCGTCCCGCCATCGACGGTTTCCTGCTTCAGGAAATGTCTCCCGAAGGCGTCGAATGCTTTGTCGGCGGACGGCGCGACCCGTCCTTTGGCCCGATGATCATGGTCGGCCTGGGAGGCGTATTTATTGAAATATTCAAAGATACGGCGCTGAGGCTCGCACCGGTTACAAAAAATGAATCTGAAGGCATGCTCAAAGAATTAAAGGCGTATCCACTGCTCACCGGCGCCAGAGGTAGAAAACCGGCGGACGTTAAATCCCTTGTGGATGTCGTTTGCCGGGTGTCCGCTCTGCTTGCCGCCTGCCCGGCGATCAGCGAGATTGACCTTAATCCGGTCATCGTTCATCCCAAAGGACAGGGTGTGTCGCTGGTCGATGCACGCGTCTTTTTCTAAAAGAATCAAGGGTATGAAAGGAACAGAGGGACGCTGTTAACTTAATACCTGAATCTTGCACAAATTCGATATTTTCATAATCAGTAGGAAAAATTTCACATGATTTTTCTCCCGTAGCTTTTCATGAATGAACCCGTGCAAGAAATTTCTTGCATCGATTCGTT
>JANYAF010000029.1 GCA_025355175.1 Deltaproteobacteria bacterium
TTTAGCCCCTTATTTTCATCCCTTAAAAATTGTCTGTCATCCGGCTTTTGATGATCGGTATTATGTGGATTGTGATGATTTATGGCTAGAGAGCAGCATTAAAACCTGGACGGAGTTGATTGCGCTGGCCAAAGACGCTAAAATAGTTATTGCCCTGGAAAATGTCTATGAAAAAGATCCGTATGTTTTGCGCCGTCTTTTCGATGCGCTGTCTTCGGATAGTATTTGTTTTTGTTTTGATACGGGACATTTTAATGTATTTTCTTATACACCTCTGAATATCTGGATGCAGGAACTGGGGAAATATTTAGGACATTTGCATTTGCATGATAACCGAGGAAAGACGGATGAGCACCTTCCGATAGGATGTGGCACGTTTCCTTTTTTTGAGTTTTTTCAGACTCTCCGGGCAATCGGAGCGAAGCCTACGATGACACTGGAGGCTCACGGCGAAGATAAACTAAGGGAGTCGCTGAATAATTTCAAAAATATGAATCTTTTAGATTTTTGAAGTAAGCAGTAATTAATGATTCCCAAATGTATTGTCATGCCGGACGTGATCCGGCATCCAGAAGTTTCTGAATATACTGGATTCCCCCGTGTCAAGCACGGGGCAGGCTCATCGTCGCGCTTCGCTTGCACGGAATGACAAAATAATAATTGTGATACAATCTCGAGGTCGGAAGAACTTCCGAGACGTGGATATCCAGACCTCTAATGCTCTTTATTGTGAGACTCAAATTTCAAAAACGAAGTGAATTGAAATTTTTTAGTCGAACAATCCCGCCATAAGCGGAGGGTATAATTATATACGCCGCCCCTTGGCGGAATTAGTGTCCTGGGCTTGCCCTGGGGTTTATACCCGTGATTTAAAGAACACACGGCTGTCAACGATAGAGACACCCTTGCCCTTTTCGTGGACAATAACGGGATTCAGATCGATCTCAGCAATATCCGGCGCCGCTGTCAGAAGCTGTGATATGCGGCAGATGATGTCGGAAAAAGCATCCATATCCGCCGTCATCTTCCCCCTCGCCCCTTGCAGGATCGGGTATGCTTTAAGTTGTTTGATCATGTCCATGGCTTCGTTTTTCGTCACCGGAGCGAAGCGGATGGATGTGTCCTTGAAAACTTCAAGAAAAATGCCTCCTAAGCCCGCAATGACGATTGGTCCGAAGACCGGGTCCTGTCGGCCACCGACGAAGCATTCCACACCTTCCGCCGCCATTTCCTGAATCAGGAAACCGTCAATGGTTGGCCTAGGCGTTATATTTTTAAAAGCCTTTTTCATTTCAGAGATTGCTTCCGCTAATTTTTTATGATTCTGAATCTTCAATCGCACACCGCCCACGTCGGATTTATGGGAGGCATCGCGGGAAAGAAGCTTCACGGCAACGGGGAAAGCAAGTTTGCATTTTTTTGCTTCTTCCGCTGATTTTACGGTGACACCGGCAACGCATCCGATGCCCGCAGCCCCGCTAATTTGCAGGGCTTCATCCGTCAGGGGAATTCGTTTTTCCGTCGCGCAACGTTTTTTAATTTTTTCGATTGCGGCCATGTCAACAGGTGACGGAACATATATTCCCTTTGCATCGCGCGCCGTTTTCTCCTCGTAATAGGTCGCCGATACATCGAGGGCCTTGGCCGCACTCAGGGGTGTAGCGAAGACGGGATATCCCTGGTTCTTCGAGATATTCACCAATTCATTGGCGTCGGTCACCATGGTGATGGCGACAGGTTTTTTATATTGTTGCACCAGCCTGCCGATATTGCCCAGAAAATCGCGCGACATTTCGGCTTCGTAAGTGGACACATAAAGATGATTGAACAGAACACCATCGACATCCGGGAGCTTCAGAGCTTCTTCCAGAATTTTGGTAAAGATGGTGTAGTCGAAGATTTCTCCGAGATCGAGGGGATTCTGATGGGCAATGACCCGCGTGTGGTAGATGGTTTTTACCGTTTCAATAAAAGCCGGGGGAAAATCAACCAGAGAGAAACCGAATTTGGCACAGGCATCGACAGTCAGGACAGCATGCCCGCCGGAACGGGACAGCACAGCGACCCGTCTGCTTTTCATGAGAGGAAGCCGGATAATTTTCACCGCGTTAATAAAGTCGATATCGTCCTCCGCGCGAATGACCGCCGCTTGTCGAAAACAGCCGTCAACAACAGCATCGTTGACGGAAAGAGCGGTCGTATGGGACTGAGCGATCTTGGCAGTGAGGTCGTAGCGATTGGATTTTTGGACGATAAGCGGTTTGTCCGATTGGAGCGCCAGATCTAAGAAGGCTCTGCCGCGCTTGAAGCCTTCTAAGTATATCGTAACAATATCGGTCTTTTCATCTTTGATCATGTAATCGAGAACATCCACCTCGTCTATCTGCAATTTATTGCCGATGGCGGCGAATTTGCCGGGAATGATGGCATTGTCGCCGAATTCTTTAAGGTAGGAACCGCCAATGCCGCCGCTCTGAACAATCATGCCCACACGACCACCGGCAGGTGTAAGCGGGAAAAAGCCGAAGGGCATCATCATTTTAATATCAAAATTAACCGTTCCGATGCAGTTGGGGCCGATAAAGCGAATGTTGTAACGGTCGGCGATTTCCAGCAGTTTCTCCTCTAAAATGTTTTGTCCTTCCGAGTATTCGCTGAAGCCGCCGGATTCGATGACAATGTGCTTAATGCCTTTTTTTCCGCAGGCTTCCATAAAGTCCGGCACAGTCTGCGCAGGAGAAATGATAATGGCGACATCAGGCACCTCCGGGAGTTTATCAACGCTGTCATAAACATGAGCGCCGGCAATATCGCCTTCTTCACGGCTCACACCGTAGATGTTTCCCTCGTATCCGTTATTCCGGTTGTTCAGAACGATAATATGTCCCAAATTCATTTTCTTTACTGAAGCGCCGATGACCACCATGCTGCGCGGATAGAAAAACTTTTCCATTTTACTAAACTACTCCTTAATGAGTCCCAAGTTTCAGAAGTGTAGCGCGCTGAAACTTGCTGGACGAATTATCCCACGTGCGAAGCTAAGTGGGACTATTAATAATCAGGCAATTAATATTGCCGTAATTTTCATCGTAGGGCGCGTTTCCCGAATGCGCCGCTTCGGACTGCTCGGGGAGCAGTCCCTACAATATCGACCTCTCTAATTTGTCTCGGGAATAAAGCATCAGATTGTTCAAAATTGCAAGGGGATTATTCCCCGATCTTGGATTTAATCCGCCTCTGGTATTCAATAATTTCATTTTTCAGAATATCAAGATCGGTAATACGATCATCCAGCCTTTTTAGGTGATTTCC
>JANYAF010000034.1 GCA_025355175.1 Deltaproteobacteria bacterium
CCACCATTTTCTCCTCCATGCAAGCGGATGTGCCGATGATTATTGACTGATTTAAGAATCGCTTTTTCGTGGCGCGAATATATGAAGAATTGTCTGGTATGTCAATCAAATATTGATACGAGCCGCCTGGGCCGTTTGACAATCATAAGATCATCGTTAAGCTCTACATATACATTACTGCCGTTAAGCGGCGGGAGAGACGAGATGAAAAAAATATTCATTTATATGATTTTGTTTAGTTTAATATTGGCTTGTCAGAGTGGCAATACCCAACAATCGGAGGTAAATAAAAACATGATAAAAATGAATGATACACAAAATACGGCCGTTGCCACACTGGCCGGCGGTTGTTTCTGGTGCGTGGAATCCGATATGAAAAAGCTGCCCGGCGTCGTGAAAGTTGTTTCCGGTTATGCAGGCAATTCACCGGAGGCACCTGCTTATGAAACCTACTCGGCATTGGGATATATTGAAGCGGTTCAGGTGCATTACGATCCACGGCAGGTTTCCTATGAACAGATATTGACGTACTTTTTCAGGCATATTGATCCGACGGATGCGGGTGGCCAGTTTGCCGACCGTGGGCCCGGATATGAGAGTGCCGTCTTTTATGCCAATGATGAAGAACAACAAGCAGCCCGGCAGGTCTTGGCAAGGCTCACACAATCGGGGAAATTTGACAGGCCGATTGTCACAAAGACCATCCCCTTTGCCAAATTCTATGCGGCGGAAGATTATCATCAGGATTATGCCGAAAAGAATCCGCTACACTACAAAAACTATCGCAGCGGATCAGGCCGCGAGGGATTTATTCAGAAGGTCTGGAAGGGTGATCAAAACGGCGCATCTGCCGATGTTCCGCAATACGGCAAGCCGGACGATGCGGCCTTGAAGAAAAATCTCACGAAGATGCAATATGACGTTACACAGAAAAACGGGACGGAACCGCCTTTTCAGAATGAATACGTCCATAATAAAAAAGAAGGCATTTACGTGGACATTGTTTCTGGAGAGCCGCTTTTCAGTTCGCTCGACAAGTATGATTCCGATACCGGCTGGCCCAGTTTTACACAGCCCATGGTGCCGGAAAACATTGTGAAAAAAGAAGACAGCAGTCTTTTTTCGACCCGGACGGAAGTCCGCAGCCGGCACGCCGGTTCTCATCTGGGCCACGTGTTTCCGGATGGTCCGAAGCCTACCGGCCTGCGCTACTGTATGAATTCGGCGGCTCTACGGTTTATCCCGAAAGAGGATCTGGAAAAGGAAGGCTACGGCCGGTATCTGAAATTATTTCCGCTGTAATATGAGAGGCAATCTTGCGGACATTCTCCATGGTTTGCGTAAGGTCGATGGTTTGCAACCTTCTTTCTTCCATGATGATCTTGCCGCTAATGATGCTGGTTTTCACATCCGCGCCGCGCGCGGCATATACAAGCTGGGAGTAGGGATTGTAAATCGGTGTCAGGTGAGGCTGGTTCATATCCACAACGATAATATCCGCCTGTTTGCCTGCCTCGATGGAGCCGATCAGGTTATCCAGCCCCAGGACGCGAGCGCCGCCGATCGTGGCCATGCATAAAACGGTTTGGGCGTTCATGGCGGTGGGATCCAGCATGGTTACTTTATGAATTTTTGCCGCCGTGTCCATTTCCCGGAACATATCCAGGGCATTGTTGCTGGCGGAGCCGTCCGTGCCCAGGCCGACCGCTATGCCTCTTTCCAGCATTTGCGGGACGGGCGCGACACCTGCGGCCAGCTTCATGGAACTGGCCGGATTGTGGGACACCCTGACACCCAGATCGGCGAAGATCGCGATGTCTTCGGGGCCTAGCCAGTTGCAATGCACGGCGATGGTTTGATGATCCAGCACACCCAAATCGAAAAGATGCCGCACCGGTTTCTTACCGTAGCGTTTTTCAATCGTGTCGATCTCGTCTTTGTTTTCCAGAAGGTGAGTCAGGTACAGAATCCCGGCCTCGCGGGCCGCGGCCTTCACGTTTACCAGCGTTTGTGGAGAACAGGTATAGGGAGAATGACAGAAGAAAGCCGGCGTGATCATTGGCACGCATGATTGCCAGCGTGCGACAAACCGCTGGGCCGCCGCCATCATTTTTTCGTATTTGGGATGGCCCGGCGTGGCAAAATCGGCGAACCCCTGGGAAACCACGGCGCGCATACCGCAGGCTTGCACGGCTTCGGCAATCTGATTTTCAAAAAAATAGCCGTCGCAAAACGTTGTCGTTCCGGAAAGGATCATTTCGGCCATCGCCAGCATGGAGCCGTCGTAAACCATTTTCTTATTGACGAAGCGCGCCTCCGCCGGAAAGATGTGTTTGGTGAGCCAGTCCATCAGCGGCAGATCATCCGCCATACCCCGAAAGCAGACCATCGGCAAATGGGTGTGCGTATTGACCAGCCCCGGTAAAACAAGACAGCCGTCTGCATCAATGATTTTTAGGGCCGGGAGGTTACGATTTTTGTCCACCAGGGTGATGCGGCCATCTTTAATGCCGACTGCGGCGTCTTCAATAATCTCCATTTTTGCGGACATCGTCAGCAGTGTTCCGCCCTGAATGACTATATCAAAATGATCTGATTGCATCGTTTGTTCAATTAACCGGGGAACTTTGCGTCTAAAAGCTTGCCGCCAATGAGCCCCAGTAAGGCGCCGCAGAGCGAAGCGATGATGGTCAGCAAGAAATAGAGTAAGTGAATTGGAAACGTCAACAGTTGTGCAAATAAAGCAAGAGCAGCCAAAACGATGGCGGTGATGAAAAAAACCAGGCTCAGGATGATTTTATTTTTCAGTAAAGGTGTTGTGACTTTTCGAAATCTTAATTTGCCGTCCATAAGACCCGTGGCGATTGCCGCGACCAAAAAGAATGGCAGCAGAGCCGACAGGACTTTTATCGTGGAAGAAAGAGTTTCCAGAAGGGCCTGCGGAACAAAAAAAGCGAAGAAGGAAAGAAGAAACAGCGTTAAAGCGAAGGCTTGCGGAAAATGAACCATCACCGGGTGGGTATGCAGGTCAAGAATTTTTCGCCTATTGAGGGATACAGGATGTGTATAAGGCTCAAACATCTTGGCCGGGACACCGCAGGCCGGGCAGACATCCTTGATTTTCCCCTGATCTGTAACAAAGCCGCAAGCTTTACATCTCATAAAGTTGGCCATGATATTTTTCCTGTTTACTGAATTTGTGAATGTACAATAATACATTTGCCCGTTAAATGACAATAAAAAATTAATTGATTGAAAAAATGAAGGCGATTCTATATTCTGTCTGCACTTAAATAATGGAGGCAGCTATGGACGCGTTACTGCTTGCCCGCATTCAATTCGCCTTTACCATTGGATTCCATTTTCTTTTCCCGGCCATGACGCTGGGCACCGCTTTGGTCATTCTGATTTCAGAGACGTTGCATCTCGTTAAAAAAGACGACATCTATCGAAAGATCACTGATTTTCTTGCCAGATTGCTGGGGCTGATTTTTGTTGTCGGCGCGGCCACCGGCATTGTCATGGAATTTTCCTTTGGCACCAACTGGTCTGAATATTCGCGCGCGGTGGGGGATATTTTCGGACCGATTCTGGCCGCCGAAGGCATCATTGCTTTTTTTCTGGAATCCGTTTTTATCGGTGTTCTGATTTTTGGCAGAAAAAAAGTATCGCCCGGCGTTTACTGGCTTGCTGCGCTACTGGTGTTTGTCGGCGGTCATCTTTCCGCCTTCTGGATTATTGTGGCCAATTCCTGGATGCAGACGCCTGCCGGATATGAAATCAACGCCGCCGGAAAAGTTATTCTGACCGATTTTAGCGCAGCTGTTTTTAATCCGTCCACCGTTAACCGGTTTCTTCACACCGTATTGGCCACCTGGATCACCAGTGCCGTCATGGTTTGCGGTATTGCCGGTTACTATGTTCGGAAAGGTCTGCATGGTGGAACGGCCAGGACGATGCTGAAAATCGGCATCATTCTTTTCGCGATCACGCCGCTTCTGCAGTTGGGTGCGGCACACAGCCATGCGATTCAGGTCATCAATACGCAGCCGGTGAAGGCGGCGGCGATGGAAGGGCACTTTAATACAACCCGTGGCGCGGATATTTACGTTGTGGGATATGTTGATGAGGCTAAGGAAAAAACCTACGGCATTTATATCCCCAAGGGTTTAAGCTTTCTGTATAATTTCGATTTTAATTCGGAAATAAAAGGCCTGAATGATGTTTTAAAGGAAAACTGGCCGCCGGTGAATCTGGTGTTTCAGTCCTATCATATCATGGTGGGGCTGGGCATGATCTTCATTGCCCTGGGGCTTCTGGGTGCGTGGCTTCTGTGGACGGGGAAACTTTACACCGCAAAGGGGTATCTGTTTTGGCTTCCCTTCCTGATTCCGCTGCCGCATCTGGCACATGAAACAGGCTGGATCACCGCCGAGGTCGGCAGGCAGCCCTGGATTATCTATGGATTGATGAAGACCGC
>JANYAF010000063.1 GCA_025355175.1 Deltaproteobacteria bacterium
CGCTTAGATATCTCCAAGCATACGTCCCGCAATTCCTTATCTACTTCTTCAGTAAACACCACGCGCCGATACTTCGCTGGACATACCAGATGATACAATAAGACGGATACATTATGGCTCTTATGAATATATTCGCTCACAGAAAAAGCATCTCATACAAATCTATTCGAAGCAAGCTTCGGGGAATATGACCCGGAGAGATTAAAATATGTAGTGTGTAGCCTTAGCTGCGCTTTCTTACGGGGCTGAAGCCCCGGACTACATGCGGTCAGGTCATAAGGTGCGATATTATAACAATGTAGTCCGCACCTTAAGGTGCGCCTGTTTTTACGGGCCTGAAGCCCCGGACTACAACAAACCTCATCACCTAATCCCTAAAGGGCACTCGAGGTGACACGAGGCCCGGACTACAAGATAAAATGTTTAAGTACGCAATGTTCCAACAATATCGTTTATATTTTTAATTTTGTTATTTTGCAGATAATGCCGGATACCGTCAATGATGTCGATGGTAGCGTGGGGATTGATGAAATTGGCCGTGCCGATTTGCACTGCCTTTGCGCCGGCGATCATAAATTCCAGCGCGTCTTCAACCGTCATGATGCCGCCGATGCCGATCACCGGAATGGCAACTCTTTGCGCCACCTGCCAGACCATGCGTAGCGCAACCGGTTTGATGGCCGGACCGGACAGGCCACCGGTGATATTTTTCAGATGCGGGGTTCTGGTTTTCAGATCAATGGACATGCCGGTAAGCGTATTGATCAGGGATACCGCATCGGCACCTGCTTCTTCCACCGACTGGGCGATGGCTGCAATGTCCGTCACATTGGGCGTGAGCTTGACGATCACAGGCAGGTGCGTTTCGGCCTTCACGCGGCGCGTGACTTCTGCGGCCGCCTTCGGGTCGGAGCCAAAACTGAGCCCTCCCTTTTTTACATTCGGACAGGAAACATTGACCTCTAATGCATGGACGCCTTCGGCCTGACTCAGCTTCTTTGCGACTTGCGAATATTCCAGAGTGCTTTCACCATAGATATTGGCAATGACAGCGACGTCGTATTGGCGTAAAAAGGGAAGCTTCTCTTCAATGAAAACATCAACGCCGACATTCTGCAAACCCACAGCATTGAGCATGCCGCCTGCTGTTTCCATGATGCGCGGCGGCGGATTGCCCAGGCGCGGTTTCAATGATAGTCCCTTTACAACAATGGCGCCCAATTGGTTTAAGTCCACATAGTCGGCATATTCTTCACCGTAGCCGAAAGTGCCGGAGGCTGTCATCACCGGATTCTTCAGTTTCAGAGTGCCAATCTCCACGGCCATTGCTGATTCTGTCTTTTTGTTGCTGTTTTTCACCTTTCGATTTTCCTCTCAAGAAGCGGACCTCAAGGCCCGCACTACACGGTATATGTGTCACCGACGTAGTCCGGGTTTTTAAACCCGCACATTTCTTGGCGGACTACAAGCAGCCCTGGCTTTCGGACACATGCTGACTGCGCGGGCCTAAAGGCCCGAACTACGTCAATTATTAAAAACCAATGTAGTGCGAACCTTCAGGTTCGCTTTTTTTTGACGGGGCTGAATCCCCTAATTACATTATATCGTTTTTACGGACCTGAAGGCCATTTTATTCCCAGATCACTTTCTCCAGATCAAACACAGGCCCGTCCGCGCATACCCTCTTGTAGGCCTTGTTCCCCTGTTCATCCTTCACGGCAACAACGCAGCCCACACAGGCGCCAACACCACAGGCCATGCGTTCTTCCAGTGACACCTGACAAAAATATTTCCCATTTAATATCTTCGACAATGATTGAACCATAGCTTTAGGTCCACAGGCATAAATGACCGTATTGGAAGGTGAATGTTCATTGATGTCTTTTCGAAATGCTTTTGTGACAAGAGACTTTTGCCCCAGACTGCCGTCATCCGTACACACGGTTATGTTATAGCAGAGTTTCCGGAGACGATTGAGACCAACAATGGCATCGGCTGTTTGGGCACCCAGATAAAATGTCATGGCGGCGGCAGAATAACAGCCTTTTCGGCAAAGAGTCTCTGCCAACAACGACAGAGGAGCAATGCCAATGCCACCAGCAATAAGAATAATATTCTTTTTTTGATGATCTATAGAATAGCTTCCGCCGAGCGGCCCGGATATTTCAACTTGCGACCCTTTAATCAGCCCCGCCAGGATCTGCGTCCCCTTGCCTGCCACACGATAGAGCAATTCAATGGCACAATATGACTTACCGCGTGTATATGAATAAATGCTGATAGGTCGCGACAAAAACGGGTCGTGTAAACCGGCAATGCGGATCATCACAAACTGCCCCGGCAGGGGTTGGGTAAAACTCGAAGGCAACATCACCTTCATTAGAAAATAATTGATTTGGATTTCTTCGTTTGCGGCAACTTCTCCAATGTAAATGTCTTTAGCCATTTTTTCTTTCCTGTTGGTTTTCAGCCCACATCACCAGAGCATCCTCATGCGTATCGGTGTAATATAAGGGTCGTCTTCCCTTTACTACAAAACCGCATTTACGGTAAAGATTTATTGCCTCGTGGTTCGATTCGCGAACTTCCAGGGTCTGTCTGTTAATCCCCGCTTGAAGCGCGATGTCTGTCATTAAATTCATCATATTGTATGCCAGCCCCTGCCTGCGGAATTCATTGCTGACCGCCAGATTGTGCAAATGAACTTCATCGGCCACAAACCAGAAAATAATATAGGCGGCGATAAATGTTTTTCCTTCAATCTCAATTTTCAGGACCAGGCACTGGGCGTGTGTTATTCGAAGCTCATCGAGAAACATGCCTTCCGTCCACGGCGTCGGGAACGACGCGCGCTCAATGGCCAGGATTTCCGGCAAATCACCTTTTTTCATCAGATCGACACTGACTTGCTGTTTCGGGTTTTCAGAAGACATGGAAAAATTCCAAAGCCACGGCAATCCCTAAAAATATCGCGCAAAAAACGGGAATCGCACCGCGAAGTTTGATGGTATTGATCGCAACAGCAATGCCCAACAGCGGCAGAAAATAATAAGTCAGGGAAAGCATGGCATTGATCTCGGCCGGCAGTTTCGGATAAAGCCAGATCAGCATGGGGATTAAGATTGATTGCAGAATGAAAAGCCCGACAACATAAAATAGAAATACTTTGGCCAGACCCAGATAGGTTTTTCTTTCTATGGCGCGAATGTCTCGTGTTTTTGCCGCCTCCAGAGCCTGATCGGAAAGAAGATTGTTGGACTCCATAATTTTAACATCAATTTTTTTTGCCAGAATGCCAAAAGGGATCGCAAGCATGATTGACAGCGCCATCAGTTCTTTTGTAACCGCTCCCGGGAATTGCCCGGATAGTATCGCTACCGATGTCGCCAGTGCTGCGGCTATGGAATCATTGGGAGGGACATAAATGCCGACGGGAATGCGGTCAATCCAGAACAGTTCCAGTATCGCCCCGATAATCAGTCCCGCATAAGGATTGCCCAGAATAATGCCGATGACCGGGGCAATGATGATCGGCCGGGAAATCATGATCTGAATGAATACGCGATCGAGACAAAGCAGGCCGCCGACAAAAGATATGAGAATTATTTTTACAAACAATATCGTACTAACCTCGTTATTGTTTTACCGGGCAAAACTCCTTTAAAGCATCTCTGATATTCACAGCTTTTTCTCGGGGGACTCGTTTAAGTTCGATGGCGACACCCTTGTCCTCCAACAACTTTAATATATCCTGAATTTCCGGTTCGCATAAAAAAACGGACGGAGCGCAACAGACTTTATAGTCTTCATGATGGATATTACCGATGTTGAGTTTTTCAAAATGAAAACCTTCCTGATAAGCCTTCAGAGTGTCGGCAATACTGCTGAACAATACAATGGTCTTTTTGCCCTCGCCCTGGGCATAAACATAATTGGCGGCAAAGTCCTCCACAGAGCAGATATTAACCTCGATTTCGCTGGGGACGGCCATACGAATAACGGTCTCACAGAAAAAATCACTGGCGGAGTTGTTATCAACGACCATGATACATTTCGCTTTAATAAACGGCACCCAGGCTTCCAAAATCTGGCCGTGCACAAGTCGGTTATCCACCCGCACCAGAGCAATATCGTAAGATTCCGCCAATTGATCACCCGATTGCTTTTTTACTTAATATTTCACTGGCCAGAGAAATATTCTTTTTCCCATAGTCTTTGATAAAACAGGCAAACTCATTGAGCGTGGTCTCTTCTTTAACATCGGATAACTTGAGCAGCATTGGCAAATTCACTCCCGTGACCACTTCCACTTTACCCTCTTTCATGAAAGAAAGAGAAATGTTCGAAGGCGTGCCGCCGAAAAGATCCGTCAGAATCAAGACGCCTTTACCTTTATCCAATTTTTTGATGGCGTTTTGGATTTCTTTTTTTAAATCTTCCACACCTTTAGTCTGTTCAACACAAACATGCATAACGTCTTGTAATTTACCTTTTATGGACTCCGCTGCATGAATCAATTCATTTCCCAGATTCCCGTGGGTTGTTATAAGCACACCAATCATTGTTGTCCCCCTTTTGAAAGTGCAAGCAACGTTTCAGCTGACGAAATTCCCGATCCAAACGCCTGCAATGATCCTCAAAAATCAAGACGGTAAGCTAATGGATTGCCTAATAATTGTCAAGATTTATCAAGCATGATTCAAAGAAAAACATATCACAATCACACAAATGGCACTTGATTAATATTATTGAATTATTTATTTGTTATCTATTGGCAAGATATAATATTCCACCTTTCGCGATGGATAGAGCAACTCCATGATCCCGGTGTAGCGCTTGAGCTGTTCCTCATATTTTTGCCTGAGCCCCCGCATGGAGCCCGATTTGTAATCAATGATTGTGATCAGATCATCGGACACTATCATTCTGTCCACGATACCAAAATCATTTTTATCCGATATCTGCTGCTCGATATAGAGCTTGCCCGGTCTGAACATGATGGCAGAGACATCGTTTCTTTGAACAAAACGAAGCGCCGTCTCATATTCCTCATCATCCAACTCTCCGGCGGACGGCAGTTCAGTCTGATCAACAACTTTCGCAAGCCAGCGATGAAGTCGTTCACCGCGCATAATACCCGTCTTGATATACGCAGATAAAAGTATCGGGTCAATCTCGCGATATGTATCAGGCTCATCATGATGTTTTTCGGGCACATCAAATATGGTGATGCTTTCAGTCTCTTTTGCAGGACCGGATAAAGAGCAGACCTCCTTTTTAACGCCATCAGGTGCAAACTGCGAAAATGCGTCAAGAACTGCCTGATGAACAGGCTTGTAATTCCCTTTTTTTTTAATCGGCAGAAAAACGGTTAGTGTTTGTACCGCCCTTGTCGCGGCGACATAGAATACATTTGCCTTCTCGCGGCGCATCCGCATCAGATTTGCTTCCCGATTTTCAACAATCTCCTTTGCAACGGCCGATTCACTTGCGTTTAAAAATTTAAACTCATTGCCTTTAAATTGCACATGACACTGCTCGGAACGGAGATAGAATGGCAACTCTTTTTCATCTTCGTTCCAGAAAATAAAAACATGTTTGAACTGAAGACCTTTTGTCCCGTGGATGGTATCAACTTTAAGATTGTCCCTGTTTTCGGCCTCGGGCACCTTTACGCTAAACCGTATATTGAACATCCGTAAAAGGAACCCGTCAGCGTCAACGCCTCCTTCGCCAAAGAATGCCTGCGCCTCATCCTGCCATATATCCAGTATGGTTGCCGGCAGTTTCCCTCGCAAAAGCTCAATAGCACTGCTTACAGCCATTATCCCGAAAGGTACGGGGAATTTTCCAGCGAATTCAGCTCTGACCTCCTCTATATTCCCGAATAGTTCACTCCATAAAGGAGACTGCGCCACTATCCCAGTAAACTGCTTATCGCCGTCTTTAGAGAGAACATTCGCTAAGAAAAGCATTACCGCGACACCTTCTATTTTCGAAAGAAGCTGCCTGCCTTTCACCTCTGAAACACCAATGTGCTCCCCGGCAAGTTCGGATGATATTTTCTGGACATGATTGTTGGTAGCCGTAAGCACTGCCATGTCTCCCCACTCACAGCCGTACTCCGATTTTTTCTCCTTCAGGACATCAATTATTGCGGTATAGAAAGGGGCTTCCGACATGCCGTCTTTTTCAAGCTTGACGAGATTCACCTCTGTCACACCTTCAAACCCATCATTTTTCCCCGGCGGTTTCTGTGTTTCTGTTCTCTCTTTTCCGGTAAAAAGATTTTCCACGAGCTTATTAAAAAACGATATCAGAAGCGGTGTGCTTCTGAAGTTGTATTCAAGCCAGCTTTCAGCGATTATGCCGTTTTCTATATAGCTCCCGATAGCCATTTCCAGCGCCTCGCGGTTCGCGCCGCGCCATCCGTATATCATTTGTTTCCAATCGCCCACGGCAAAGAACGATCTTTCGCTTCGCTCGCCAGGACCGGATAAAATCTCGTCAATGAGGGGCAACAGTATCGCAATATCGCCCATTGATGTGTCCTGGAATTCGTCAACCAGAAGATGTTCGGTTCTGTCAAGACCGAGGGAAAAGTAGTTGCTCATGAGCTTCGGTCTTTCACTCGATGCGGTTCCGTCAAGAGCAAGGAGGGATTTCCGCACATCGGAGAAAGATATCACTCCTTTTTCCTTTTTAACTTTATCCGCCGCATCAAGATAGAGGTCGCAAAGAAAGGCAACGGCAAGTTCCCTGAGGAGAGCCTTGTTAATTGACAGCTTTTCGGCCGTCTTTCTATAATCCTTGAAAATCCTGTTGAGATCTGAGTAGGGACTCTGATCCCACATTATCTTTTTGCCAAGGCTCGTGTAAGTCTCCAGATCGGAGTAGGCGGCAACTGCTTTGGAAATAAAAGTGTCATAATCTGTCAACGCATTTATAACCCAACTATTAGCACGAGCCGAAACCAGCTCTGATAGACTGTTTGCCTTTTTGCTCAGCGATTCCAGATCATTGGATAATATGCCGTTCTCTTTTATAAGATCGTCAAGATCTTCAAGCCTATCCACATTCATCAGGCAGCGCTCAACAGTTTGTTCTTCTGCCAGGGGACTCCAGAGCGCATCAATGTCCGTTTTCAATATTCTGGCGGCGATGATCAGCTTGTTTCCTTTGCCGCTTTGCATGACGCTGTCGCGGAAAAGGCTTTCTATTTCTCCGGATAGTTCCATCTGTGCTTTCTCATCAGCCATCTTCGGCGCATGACCGGATGCGGCAAAAAGCCTGTAAAAGAATGAGTCTATCGTTGAGTACCCGACCCGCCCCGCCTCCATGATAAGACTCAGCCTGACAAGCAGGGGCATCTCTTTTCTAGATGCTATCTTTTCCATGATGCGGGAGCGCATCTCGGCAGTGGCGGCACGGGTAAATGTGAGCGCGGAGATAAATCTTCCCCTGGCGGATATCCGGTCAAACACCTCGTCGGTAAGCTTTGTTGTTTTCCCCGAACCTGCCGATGCTTTCAGAAGGATGCTTTGCATTAGTTTTTCCCTCGTGCAACCTTATAATAGCCTTCTCTTCCGCACAATGCCTGAAACAGGCAGAATTCGCACTCCTGAGAGTTGTGATCAGGCGCAAGCTCGCTTCCGCCGATTATTGCGTCGAGGCGCTCCTTGATGGCGTACATCAACTCATCCGCTCCGGCGCTTTGCTCCGGGGGAAGAGCCATGTCCCTATCTTCTGACGATTCTTTCAGGAAATAAAAGCGGGCCCCTTCAACGCCTTTATTAAAGTGTTGATAGATCATAAGCTGCGCCACAGGGTGCAGAATATTTTTTTCCTTGAAACGCTCCAACACAGTTTTTCTTGCAGGGATTTTGAACCTGTCGTGCTTTTTCGAATACTTGAAATCGATAATCTCGGTACGCCCCGATATCTTTGCCAGCCTGTCCGACCGTCCGGTTATTTTATAGCACCCGGCGATCTTGCCGCTGAATTTTTCCTCGCACGATATGGCATTATCGGCAAATATTATTCGCCGACCTGATTCCAACTCCTCTTCATATATTCCCTTTAATAAGATTTTTGCGTTAAGCATGTAGATATCTATCCCGTCAATATCTCTTATTTCTGCGTTTTCATCGCTTTCCCAGAGTTCATCAAAAAGCCCTTCCCAGTCATCAAGCAGATCCCTTCTTTCGATGGAGAGCTGTTGAAGGAATTTATGAATAAAAGTTCCCATTTGCGTATTTATCTTTTCATCATCATCCATAAATGATGGGGGTTCAATCTTGAGTATGTATTGATGGTAAAACAAGAAAGGACACGCCAGAATCTTTAAAAGGCTTGAAAAAGAATATGTAAATTCTTTAAGTCTTTTCCTCAAATGATCATCAATGGGTATCACAGGTTTTTCACAGCCTTGCCTTTTCCACAGCGGCTCTTTAAATGCTATTGCGGTAATTGGTTTTCCAAACTCCTGCGAAATAAGGCTCATGTAGTAGCTCGGCGTTCTTTCCCTTATTTTGTCGTCCACTGCTGCTATTTTAATCCTGCCGCCCTGTGCCAGGATCTGCCGGAAAAGAAGATCCTCGTATTCAAATACGCTTTTTCTCATTTGTGGAACATGCACCGGATTGATGAAAGGACCTTCAAAAGGCTGTGTCGGCATGATGCCGCTGTCAAGAGGAAGTATCAATCCCCGGCTGAATTTCTCTCCCGAAACATGGCCGAAACCGACAACCTGTATCGGTGCCGACCTGCTTCCCGTGATACGAAATTTTTTCGTTTCGAGAAGCATTTTCGCAGCATCAGTCAGATTACGTCCGAGCCTCACCTTCCAATCATCGAGGAAGGTGGAAAAAGAGACGGCCGCCTCAAGCGCCTCACACTCCTCGCGGACGTAATTTTCTCTATTTTTTGACAATTCCACGGCGCAGGATATAGCGTATTTCTTAAAATCGGGCATCAGACCCGATTTTTCAGCCTCTTCTATTTCTGCTAAAAGCCTTCTTCCTGCCGACGTTGTCGAAAATGGCAGCCAGACAGCAAGATTGACGGCACTCCCGAACAGGCGAAGCGATCTGTTCCAGAGCATTGCTGTGAGTGACTCATCAAGCAGGCATATCATCAGCTGGTCGTTTTCCGACCGTTCTTTAAGGAAATTGGAGACCTCCAACGTGACAAGATCAACAATGGCATGAAGCCCGGTCAGGTTGACCAATTCGATGTCTGCGCCTTCTGAAGGTTCAGCCTCACCGCCGAATGATAGAATAAGATTTTTTGCCGAATCGAACGGCAGCTTATCGGGCCCTGCCAGCTCAACCCCAAAAAGTGGCTTGTCAATGAATAACCGTTCTCTGCTTATTTTTTCGTAGAACAGCCCAGTCACCGGCGTTATCTCGGGAAGTCCGATAAATATCTCCTTTTTGCCCGGCATGATCTCATTAAAACGTGCTGTTTCGAGTTCCGGTATGAAGAGATTTTTTCTGGATAGCCATACGCGAAAAGCCTGCGCAGTTTCAAGGTATTCTTCAAGTCGGTTCCACTCATCCTCGGTAAACCGCTCCGCGCTTAAAATAGTATCCCTTCCGATGTTATATTCCGAAAGTCTAGCAATGAGTGGCAGGAGAACTGCGGCGCGGCGCGAGGGATATGTTTCATCAGGAAATCTTTCTGCAATGAACTGGATAAAGTAAAGCAACCGCTCATCACCAAGCAGCGGCTGAAGATTTAAACTCGCACCGATCTTCTTAGTTGCATAAGAATTAAGGCCTTCGACTTTCGGAAGAATGCCACCCAACTCGCTGTGTATAAGATGCTGCACCGGGTCTACAGCCCTGTCGTTTGAACAAATTATTGTCCAACCGGAAAGATCGGGATGGTCACTGCGCAGAAACTCGATTAACTTTTTCGAATATTGTGCCATATTATATTCCTTTGATAACCATGCGAGAGGGAAAGAGAGGTTTCTTACGATACACGATGATACAGACGTGAAACCTCATCCGGCCCGTATTGCTTCTCCAAGCTGCGCATGATGAAATGTCCCCTGGCCATATTCTGGAAATGATCCATGAAGATGGAGTTAATCAGTGCGCCTCCGGCCGCGCCGATTATCGGGACCGCGGACACAGCAGCTTTCTGCGACACGGTCACGCCGAATCGCGATGCGATTGTTACCAGAAGCCGCATCAGCACTGGTGCAGCTTCTTCGGCAATACCTCTTTCCACAATATATTTTGCCGCCTCGGAGACCTGCCTGGCCAGCAGGATTTTCACGGCATAGTAGCCGCTCTCGGCGCTGCTGTCTTTGCCGGAACTTCCACCCAGGGCGAAAACCGTCAAGCAGGCGAGTTTTGTTTCCATGGCCGCTAAATCTTCGCCTTCGCTTCTGGCAATATCGGCGATGGAGCGAAACATAATCACCGTGGTGGCCGGCAGTTCGAGGGCCAGGGCCGGAAGACCGAAAGCCCCGCCGATGGCCCCCGATGCGGCAACCAGAATTTTGTGTAGGGTGTTTTGGGAAGATTTTCTGTCCTTCCGGTCCATGGTCTTGACCGCGACGGTAAGCGCGTACCGCAGGGATTTCTGCGTGATATTCTGAACGGCATCAGACCATTTTTCGGGCAGGTATTTAAAGGCTTTCTCAAAAGGCATGCCGATGATATTGGTCAGTTTGGCCGCCAGACCCGGGTTTTCCAGAAGCTCCCTAGCATATTGCAGACGTTCAAGATCTTCCGGTGTCATGGCCATAGCTTCTCCCCTCATATTCCTTTATCTTCAACTTCACAGGCATCCCGGCTTTTGTCCAGACGTAATCAGCCCGGTCTAATAGCTGACCGCGTGACGCGCCTTTTCGATGCAGTCTATCAGGGCCTTCATGTGCTCTTCTTCCACAAAGGGCGACATGACAAAAGACTTGATGGCCAGCACCGGCTCGCCGCAGGCCGCGGTCCGGTAATGACTGGTCCGTGAAAGGGCAAAGCCGTTTTCCTGCTCCATCTGACGGTGCAGTTCGTCAAACAATTTCTGGTTGTAAGCGTTGCCCCGCCGCAGACTTTCCGCCGCTGCTGGGTTGTTGAGCTCATTGGAAAATGCGGCCTTGGCATCCATGCCGTCGGGATAGGCCCGAAACAACGTTACCGGACCATAATTGTAATCGTTGACCTGGCACATGGACGGATGTTCATCCAGCCTGCGGCGCAATACTTCGGACATGGTCACCAGATGTCCCAGCAGTCCCCGGTAGCCCTCCCTGCCGAACATCTTCAGATTGGCAAGGGCAGCCAGCACAGAGCCGCCGGCCCTAGAAGTTTCCAGTGTGAACACACCGGGGTGGTAGTTGCCGAACTGAAACAAATAGGGCATCGCGCCGGTATCGCGGCTGATAAGGGTCAGGTCGTCTTTGTTCTTGCATAAAACCATGCTCGAAACGTAGGGGCCGAAGCCCGTTTTGTGGAAATCGATGCCCACGGAATCAGCGCGGGACAAGGCGCTCATATTGACCTGCGTGTCCCAGAGGCATCGCAGGGTGCGGGCATTGAACCCCAGGGGATTGGCGTCGAAGTCGTAGTCGTTAAAGACCGACCAGGCCCAGCCAATGACGGCGTCGGCGTGAATGTGCGGCAGGTAGGGCAGTTGGTATTCCTCGGCCAGACGGTCGCGTAGGCCGGCGATATACTGGAGATTGTCGATGCCGAAGGCGTCGGTGGTTCCCATGGTGGCGATGATGGCGGCAATTCTTTCACCCCGCTCTAGAATGTCGCGCAGGCCGGCCTCCAGGGCGATAAGATCCATGGAGTTGTCGGCATCGGTGGGAATGGCCACAAGGTTGTCCGTTCCAAGGCCCAGCCAGCCCAGCGCATTGAGCTTGGCGTAATGGGCCGCTGTCGAAGCCACCAGTTTCAGCGGCTCACGCACGCCGTGGCTGAACGTTCCGGGAGAAGCTTTTTCGATACCCAGTTTGACGCCGTAGAGGATTGTACCCGTGCCGCCAAAGGTGCAGAACCCCGCAGCCTGATGGGGATCATAACCGACAAGAGAAGCGCACATGGCTGCCGTTTCAATTTCGGCCAGGCCGACACGGTAACTGTATTCATCGGAGATGATGTTCGGATTGTAAATCACGCCGAAGAGATTGCCGATGATGGCCGGAACGGTTGTGGGCGGAACGACGTTTTCCTGCGTGCGCGGATGGCTCCATATGAAGCCCCCCTGCATGTATTGGGCGATATCGGCGACGGTCTCGGTCACACCCGACATGGTTTCCGGAACCTGCTGCAGCCGGGCCTGGCTGTAGTCTATCGGCTCGCGCAGTCCCAGGTAAGGGTGTCCGGTTTTGAGTTTGTCGATCTGCCGAAGGCCGTCGGCAACCGAGGCGACAAATTTCGCATCGGCATCCGCGTTGGAAACCGGCGAGGGAAAAGCGCTGCGCAGCAGAGGTAAAAGCTCGGCGCAGGTTCTGTCCGAAGCGGGCGCTTTACCTTGTATCGGACGGAAGCCAGAGGAAAAAGTTTCCAGCAACCCGGAAAGCTCCAGCACCTGCCGGATGGCCGGACCGGCGTGAATCAGACGCAGAGGAAGCATCGCGCGCGACTGTCCGGACAATGAGCGCGCCGTGGCTGTTTTCATCAGAAAAAGAAGGGACCGGATCCCAGCGCTCGAAATGTACTGGAGCTGCGAGAAATCAAGGACGATCTGCTGCGGGGCCTGCCGCACCAGCGCTTCAAGGGTGTTTTCAAACTCTTTTGCTGAAGCGACATCCAGCCTGCCCGCACATTTCACGGTAATGCGGGTTGCTCTTGTTTCAATTTGTATATCCATGATGTTTCCTTTCCGCCTGTGCGTGTGCGAGATAAAATAAGCGTGCAAAGATTAACGTGGTTTGTAAAAAGATTCAAGGAACAAAAACAATATGGGTTGGAGTCATTTTGTGATTAAATGAGACCTGGTTTATTTTAGTCAATAGTATTTTAATATTTTTAAATATTCACCATTTAATGCGAGACTATGGCACCCTGAAGAAAAATATTTCAAATCGATAAATAACTTTTTGTTGCTTTTATCCATTGTTCTCTATAGCTTACATTATCTCCTAATCAAAACGTTGGGACAGTAGTGATGTTCAATATATTATATTGACATTGCCATTTTCAATACTTATAATCCCCGTAAAATGCTTATCAGGAAAAATAAAAGGATGCAATTTTACCGTTTACTTGTTCAACACCGCCTGCTTATCACCATTATCCTAGCCTTGATCGGCATTGGTATTGTGGCCTTCTACGCCATTTGCGATACGTCCTGTTCCTTTCTCAAGGGAGATATTTTCGGAATTGATCTGAAGTACGTCGGTTATGGATATATGGCGGCCGTCATCATACTTGCACTTTTAAAGCAGGCTGATTTATTACGAATGCTGGTCGCATCAGGTATCGGTGTTGAAGTGTTTCTTGTTTTTTTTCAAGTGTCGATTAATGTTTTCTGCCCTTTTTGTCTGGCTTTTGGCATAATGGTTATATTGATGTATCTTATGAATTATGAAAGATCCGGCATGACGAATAAGTGGTATCAGAAATTGATATATTTTTTCGGCGACGCGAAAATTCCTTTCACTGACAATCAACGGCTGCCCCTGTTGGCGATGATGATCATCGGTTATATATTTGTCAGCTTTTCCTTTTCCGGATCGGCAACGCCGGCCTATGCCGCCGACAATACGACTATCCCTTCTTACGGCAATGGCTCTTGGGAACTCATTATCTTCACGGATTACTTTTGTCCGCCCTGCCAGTTCGTCGAGAAAGACCTGGAGCCGGAGTTGGAAAGGCTTCTGTCCAGAGGGAATGTAAAAATTACTTTTGTGGATTATCCGGGTCATGGCAAGGACTCCACACTCTATGCACAATACTTCCTTTACGCCGTCGCAGCGAATAAAGGCTATCAAAATGTCACGAAAACGAGAAATATTCTTTTTTCTCTCGCCAAGCAGAAAAAAATTAATCAGGAAAATGCTCTGGCTGACTTCCTGAAATCTCAGGGAATTGTATTAACCATCATTGATCCTACACCCCTGTATAAACAATGGATGGCGTTGATCAAGCGCTATGAAATTGATCAAACGCCAACGTGTTTATTGCGTTTCTCGAGCACCTATACCCGAAAGTACATTGGTTCGGAAAGTATTAGCAAAGAGCTTATTCCTGAACTTCAGAAAAGGTTTCCCCAGGGGAAGAACAAGTAGTATTTCCATTTCTAAAGCAAGCGTTATCTTTAGTTGGTCCTGATAAATCGGGGGCAGCTTCGAAAATGTTTTTCCTGAACTAGAATTAATAAAATCATCATTTTCACAAGACTGATAAAATATTATGGGCTATTTTTTAAATACCACGGATGATTATCATATTCATACACTGAACTCTCTGGGCTGGGAGCTTACCGTTTGTAACGCGCTTCATCCGGAGAACAGTCCCTGCCGGCTCGCGCTTCGATACAACGAATCTTTCGGCACACAACTATTTCGTTTTCTGGGAGATAAGATTCCGTTCGAACACTTAAATACCGTTATGGAAATCGGCGGTGGTCTGGGATATGTCATGAAGGATTTTCTGACCCTTGCCCCTCACCTTCAGGCAACCATGTTGGATATTTCACCTCATTTGCTGCAAAAGCAGAGGGAAACGTTAACCGAATTTCCCGTGAATTTCCGGGAAATGGATTTTTCAAAGATGCCCATATCCGACCTTCGATCCTTTGACCTGGCTATTCTGAATGAAAATCTTGGCGATTTCCCCACGCTGGTTTTTCAGCAAAACCACCCGGAACAAAATGATCCTGACACAATTCGCTCTTTAAACAGAATTGCGGATTACCAGAAAGAATACTCTCTTGAATTTACTCCCACTGAAAATATTAATATCGGAGCCCTGGAGGTTGTGGAAAAACTATGCGGTGCAACCATCCCCTACATTTATTTAAGTGAACACAGTTGCGAAGCGTCACTAAGCAATCCGCAATTCCCTCATATGAATTTTACAGCGCCCGGAACTCCTGAAAAAATATCACTTCAGGGTCACGCTGAGTTCACCATCAAATTTTCTCATTTGCAGACGATAGCCCGTGCTTTCCATTATAAAGTCTTCCGGGGTCAATATGTCTACATCCTGCCCATCGACTTCAATGAGAAAGTAAAGGCCGCCTTGCGATCACCCACACCGCTTACCGACGAGCAGGAAATCATCCAGCAGTTTGTTTATGATCTTTACAAGTATGAATACCTTGTGCTTATTAAAGACTCGAAAAAGAAAGGATAAGAAATGAAAGCAATCAAAATCGTTTTGGTCAGTTTTGTCATTTTGTTCTTTTTCAGCACTAACGGATTTGCCTTTCGCTGCGGAACCGGTCTGGTCACAAGCGGTGATACAAAAACGCAGGTCACTGTTACATGCGGTAAGCCAACATCTAAAGAAAAGGCCTGTGAAGGACGTCAGACATCCACCCGCACAGACAAAAACGGAAAAATAATAAAATCTAAAAAATGCGCCAATAAGATAGACATCTGGTATTACAACTGTGGCGACAACGATTATATCTACGCTCTGACGTTTCAAAACGGCAAATTAACTAAAGAATCAAACGAAGGACGGGGAAAAGGTATATCAGACTGTTTGGGAAAATAACCGTCAACTGTCACTATTTTTTATGTTTCATGCTTAGAAGTTTAATCATTTGTTCCGGATCATTCGTCGGCAGCGAGCAGGTAAAATTCGAGCAGACGTAGGCGGTGGCCTGACCGTTGATGCTTTGATGCGGCTGCACATGCGGTGCGATGATTTCAATATCCGGATGTGATGAACTTTCCTCGGGACGGAAAATGACGATCGTATTCGGCACAAAGCTTCTTCTTAAAGCCGTAAGCAGCGCCTTCGTGTCTGAATGATCCATAGTCCCGGCAATGATTACTTCGCTTGCCGGACCGATAGCAAAGTCCAGACCACAGAGAAATTGCGTGAAAGCAGTCGGCATCGCATCCACCTCTGCACAAAAAGCTCTGTAAATTTCGTGCGCTCTTTCATCCATCTCGGCATCCCCGGTGAACCTCGACAGACGCAGTGTATTGATAAACGCCAATGAATTGCCCGACGGGATGGCGCCGTCATAGAGTTCTTTCGGACGCGTCAAAAGCTCTTCCGCATCATTGGGTGTAAAAAAGAATCCGCCATCCTGATCATCCCGGAAGTATCCAAATAAATGAGACTGATACGCCAGCGCTTTGAATAGATAACGTGTATCAAACGTTGCCTCATAGAGTTCCAGCAGCGCCCAGACGATAAACGAATAATCGTCGATATTCGCATCGATTGCGCCCTGGCCGTCCCGATACCGGTGCAATAGCCGTCCGTCTTTGGTTTGCAG
>JANYAF010000070.1 GCA_025355175.1 Deltaproteobacteria bacterium
CCGTTATGGATTTTTCCTGTCAGGAGATTCTTCTCGACTTTTTGCAGTTGTTGCCGAATGTCATCGATCAAGGGCAGCATGAGGGTAAAAAAGAGATCGTCCTTGGCCTTGAAATAAAGATAGATGGTTGGCTTGGTGACCTCGGCCGCAAGCGCAATTTCATCCATTGTTGCCTTTAAATAGCCTTTTGAGGCAAAGACCTTTTTGGCGGCCTCCATGATACTCTGAATCCGCAGGGCTTTTTCACGGTCGCGTCGAAGCTGACAGACTATTTTATGTTTATCCTTTGGAATCATCCTTAAGCTCCCGCATAGATCATCGTTTCAATTGCTGTTCATCGATCAAGGCACGACAAGACTCAACTTACTGACGGTAAAATAGTTACCAGAAGGAAAGACTCTTGTCAATAGGCGGGAACAACCGGAAGCCACATTCAACCGGTAATAAACTCAATTTACGCCTGAACGGACATCGTCAACGCACCCTATATTTTGCGGACAACCTGTTTTTGGCCTATACGATGAATTATTTGTCAAATTTTTTCATGCCCAGTCTGCGCGCGTTTTCCTTCAGCAATTCAATCAACGTACGCGCATTGGCGGAAGGGAAATTGATTAATGCCACATAATCGCACTTGGCGATTTCGGCAATCGGTTTCCCCTGGGGATTATGAAAATTATCGATGACCATGTCGGGTTTCATCATGGCGTATTCCATCACTTTGTTCGGGCTTAACTCATCCGCGTTGAAGACGCCGATGACATCAAATCCAATCCACTTAACCAAGGACAGCTGATGTTTCTGCACCAGGACTCTTTTTTGGCTGATTTTATTTTCTTTGGCTTGCTTTTGAATATCAGCCAATGCCCGATCAAAAGCTTTTTCCCAAGCGGCTTCCCGTTTTTGTGTCTCCATTATTTCAGACAGAAGCCTTGCTTGCTTCTTCAGGTTGTCCGGGTCATTGTTGGTAAGAACAGCAATCAGTCTTTCCTGCGGAAACCCGACAGCAATAGCGAGTTTTTTAACAAAAGATTCATAACCGCCATAAACAAGCAAACGCGCGGAATGTAATTGTGCGATATCCGACGGCCGATAGTCATATTCAGGGGGATGTTTCAACTCGAAGGGCGCTAGTATGCGGACCTCATCCGCACCGGCAGCCTCCGCTATGGCGCCTGTCCAACTGGTTGAAGCAACAACAATGATTCTATCCTCTGCATTAGTCGGGCTGGTTGACAACAAAAACCCTAAGATTGTCAGAAAAAAGCACAAATTGGAGAGAGTAGGTTTTTTCACCGCATTCATTGATTATTTCATCTCCTTATCGTCTTCATGATGTAGCCGTAAATTGCGGTCAGGCAAACCATCAGCACCGCGGCAAGCGTGATACTGGCGCCGCTCGGAAAATCATAGACCATCGAAAAAGCGACGCCTCCCACTTGTGACACTATGCCGAAAACAGCGGAAAGCAGCAACGCGCCGCGAAGACTTTTGGCTATGCTGAGCGCTGCCAGGGCGGGAAGAAGAACAGCCGCGTCAATCAGCAAAACCCCGACCATGCGGATATTGACGCCAATCGCCAATCCGGTCAGCAGCAAGAGTGCATTGCGAATCCCTTTGGCCGGAACGCCCAGACTTTCGGCCAACTCCTGATTAAATAAGACCATCTGGATCTCGCGATAAAAGAGGAAGAATATGAGAATAATCAAAACGGCAAGTCCCCCGATGACCCAGACCTCAAATGTGTTTAAGGCTAGAATGCTGCCGGAAAAAAGAGCAAAAGCGTCCATGGCCGGAACACCGGCTTTATAAAATATCAGAAAGGCAAGCCCCAGAGATCCGGTCATAAAAAGCACACCGCTGACACCGGTATCCATGTTTAAAAAATCGCCTGCGGGTCCAAGCAGCAAAGACGCAATGACAATCCCCGCCATGGCGCCTGCCAGAGGAGGAAACCCCAGAACCATCGCTATGGCCGCGCCCAGCAAAGCGATGTGCATCAAGGCAAATCTGATAGTCGTCAGATTCAAATTTAAAATAACAACACCCAACAGAGAGAGCCCTGCTCCGGAAAGAAAGGCGCCCATAAAAGCCTTTTGAAACAGCGGAATAGTTATAAAATCAAATAAGGACATTTATCGTTCTTCCAATCGGCCGTTCTTTAATAAAAGAATGCGGTCACTCATGACTTCCAGGTGCTCCGGATCATGACTGATCATGATCAGAGAGAGACCATGTTTCAAACGAACGGCCCTGATCAGCTCGACAATTTCCGCCTGTGATCCATGATCCAGATAAGTGCTGGGCTCGTCCAGAAGCAGGATTGGCGCTTCACGAACCAGTGCGCGGCCAATGGATACTTTCTGCTGTTCTCCGCCGGAGAGGAGATGCACCTCCTGCCATTCCTTGTGCGACATCCCGATTTCCTGCAGAATTTCGGTTACTTTTTGACGATCCCGCAGGGACGGACGCTTGAAAAAACCAAAACCTTTGCCCCATCTCCCCATTAAAACGGCATCATGCACGGAGACCGGCATTTTCCCGGGCGTATGCAATTGCGGAACATATCCAATCTGACGTCTCATCAGCCGTCGCACACGGGAACTGTCCAGCATTCTTCCCAGCACAGTTATGTAGCCCTCCTGTGGCGCAATCAATCCCAGAATCAGTTTGAGTAATGTTGTTTTACCTGCGCCGTTATTTCCGGCAATGCCCAGGGCTTCGCCACGCCATACCGCTAAATCGAGTTGCTGTAAAACCTGATGACGGCCATATCCGGCAATAAGTCCGTGAATTTCAACGACTGCTTCCCGTGTCATATTTTCTCCGCAATCAGATAAAATTCCGTTTTGTCGTCGCGCCATTCTTTTACGCGGAATCCACAACCGGCGATGGTTTCGGATAAAATCATCACAGGATCCAGCAGGTCCTGCCGAATCAGATCGTGAGATGATGAGCCATGGATTTTGTTGATGAACTGTCTGCCCGCAAAATGGTTGACGGCCAGGATGCCCCCTTTTTTTAACACGCGTTGCAGTTGAGACAAGGCCAATGGTTTATTATGAAAATGCGGATAAACACCATTGCAGAGAGCAATATCAACCGTGGAATCGTGCAGATTCAACAAATGGACATCTCCATGCAAAATCTCCAGCTTGGCGCCGAATCGGGAAGAATACTTTCCCCGCAGTTTTTCCAGCATCCCTACCGATAAATCCATGGCAATCACCTTGGCCGGATCAAAAGAAAAAATGTGCGGAACGAGCAGACCAGTCCCTGTTCCAACATCCAATACGGTTTTCTCCGAATCAATATTCAGTTTCCGAAGAAAGGTCAACACCAATTCCGGCTCGGGAGACGGGCCGTGAGTATCCCAGCTACCGGAAAACTCATCAAAAAATTCTGCCCGTGCTAAATCAACTTTTACGTCTTGCATTTAAATCCACCTTATCATTTTTTTAAAACTTGATATTAACTCCCAAAAGACAGTTAATACCGGGCATGGGATAATCTTTTTTGTAAGCATAATTGACATTGGTCAGGTTTTCTCCGGCCAGAAACACATCCCCTCGCAACTTCGGCGACGGTAGCTTGAATTCCCAGCTGATTTTGCCGTTTAAAATCCAGAATCCGTCTATTTTGGTGACGCTGGTTCCCCCATAATTCAGGCTGCGATTATTGGCCACATATTGGGAATCCTGATAGGTTGTATCCAGGCTTATCTTCAAATACTGGAAAAGGCGCAGATTACCACCGGCCGATGCTGCCCACTGGGGCGCGTAAGGCAGGTTATCCGGAGATCGTTTATAAATCCAGGTGCCTCCCGTAAACAGCGAAAGGTCTTTAATCGGTTCGAGAGTCAGGGTTGCCTCCAGACCTTGCGTTTCAAAGTCTGCGATATTTTCGTAGTGAGGCGGGGCGGGGCTTGTGATCATAATCAAACGATTGCTGCCTTTATCATGGAACCACGTCAGATCGGCATGGACTTTCCGGCCAAAAAAGCGGCTGATGCCTGCTTCAAAATGATCGACGGTTTCAGGATCAAGGTCTTTCCAACGTACGTTGTTACCCCAGAACATATTGGATTGGGCGACAACATAAAGCCCCGGGTAATTGGTGCCTCTGCCATAGAACAGATGAATATCCGTCAAAGAATCTCTCAGGATAAGACCTGCCTGCGGAGCCCATCGGGCGCCGAAATCACTGTGGTTGTAGTAACGAACGCCTGCAGAGGGAATCAACGTCCATTGTTTAATCAGATTGAATTCGTGTCCAAGTGAAAGATGGGGCGACAGTATTCTAAATGTATCACGGGAAAAGTAGCTGTCAGGCCGGGACAATTCCCGGTCGATGGTAACGGTTCCGGATGTGCAGTCCCAATCGGCTCCCGCCGTCAATGTGCCGCCTGTCCAGGGCTTGAATACCTCCCGGGCCCGCATACCATAATTATCGAAGTTGGTGATCGTATCATAATGGAAAAGACCGGCCAGATCATATTGATCCTTCCATTTTGCTTCGCCGTTGTTCCAGTAAATTTTCCAATCGCCTTGGACAACATCATCGGCATGGGTCAGAGTGGCAATGGCCAGATTGTCCTGGGTTTTGAAAGTGCCCTGTCTTTCCTGTGGGCGATTTTCCGGCCCCGGATCGGAAGCGTTGTTATGGGTTGCGTTGGCTGTAAGAGAAATCTTCCATTTGTCGGAAAGTTGATGGCCGATATGTCCAAAGTAATTCTGAAGTTCGCCGCCCGCGTTTTCCCTGTGTCCGCTGGACTGTTTGAAGCTTTGCAGCAGATAATAATCCGTATTTTTAATTTTGCCGCCGTGCTCAACGGTTTCGATAAACGTATGATAGGATCCACCGGCGAAATTCAAGCGCGTGAAAAAACCTTCTTCCTTTTGACTCTTCGTGATGATATTCACGGCGCCGGCTGTCATGTTGCCAAAAAGGACAGGCTGAGCGCCTTTATGAATTTCGATTCTATCCACAATATCCACGCTCATGATATCCATCAGAGGATGCGTCCAGATACCGGCAAATTTCGGCACGCCGTCCACTAACATTTGAATTTCCGCGCCGGGACGGGAACTGCCCATGCCGCGGATGTAAATGGCTCCGCCGTCGCCGCCGCCAAAACTTCCTACAAAATTATGACGGGAGATAACGACGCCGGGTGTGCGCCGCAGTGCCGATGGCAGATCCTGCGCATTTAAGTCATCAATTTGTTTCTTGCTGACGGTTGTGATTGGAGTCCCCGCATCAGTTACCCGGTTTCCTTCGATAATCGGCGATGCCACGACAACCACTTCTTCCATCCGAACGGGCTCTTCTGCCTTTTGATCGGCGGCAGACACCGGATATTGAAGCAAGAGTAAAACGAATACGCACAGTAACCAAAATAAATGCCGCTTCATGATGATACTCTTTTTGCACGGAAATGAATTATTCGCCACATTCATGATGATTACTGAGAAAGCGCAAGTAATCATTGTGTTACGAATTAATTTTTCGTGCCATAGAATGTAGCGACTGTCAATAAATAAAGTCGTTAAATAACAGGAAGGGTTAATTGAAATATATCGCTTGACCCATTGATGTTTTATTTTATATAAAAAGAAAAAATCACTCGGAGATAGTGATGATGGCCTCCAAACTGGTACGATTTGGCGTGTCGCTGGAAGAAGATCTGTTGGTTCGATTCGACCAACGGATTAAACAGCGGAAATATACCAACCGTTCCGAAGCCATTCGCGATTTGATCCGTGAAGAGCTAATCAAGAAAGAATGGACGGAAAACAAGGAAGTGACCGGCGCGATTACGCTGGTTTATGATCATCATACAAGAAAACTGGTTACAAAAGTACTTGATGTTCAGCATGATTATCATACCTGCATTCTGTCCAGCCAGCACATACATCTGGATCATCACAATTGTTTTGAAATCATTGTGACAAAGGGTAAATCGAAGGAAATTGAAGAACTTTATCAGAAATTAAAATCCATCAAAAGCGTGAAACACGTGGGTTTCATGATGGCAACCAAAGGAAAGAATTTAACCTGAATAAAAATTTTATTTTTAAGCCTACCTTCCGCTGATAAATCATCAATATATGTATTGCAATGACTTTTCACAATTCGCTGTTGTGATATTTTGTTTTTTATCTATAATGCAAATCCGAACGAAAAAAGGTAAGAAAAATTATGGCCAAACTGACATTAGAAGAATGGATCGCCAGGCTCAAGAAAAACAAAAGCTTCAATGCCAACGCGGCGGCCATTGTGGAAATACCGGCAAAGCAAGGCGATTGGGAAGACTACCCCGCGTGGGTAAATCCCCGGTTGCTTTCCGTCTTACAAAAGCGTGGCATGGGAAAACTCTACAAGCATCAGGCGCAGGCCGTGCGCTTTATCCACAGCGGTCAAGATGTCGTCCTGGTGACGCCGACAGCCAGCGGCAAGACCCTTTGCTATAATCTGCCGGTGCTGCAAAGCATTCTCGATGAACCGGAAACGCGCGCCCTGTATTTATTTCCGACCAAGGCGCTAGCCCAGGATCAGATGCATGAAGCGCACAGCCTGATTACCGATCTCGCCGCCGACATCAAAACATTCACCTACGACGGCGATACACCCGACGACGCGCGCCAGGCCATCCGCAGGCAGGGGCACATTGTCGTCACCAATCCCGACATGCTGCACGCGGGCATTCTACCGCATCATACCAAGTGGCAGAAGCTCTTCATGAATTTAAAATACATCGTCATCGACGAACTGCATATTTACCGGGGCATCTTCGGCTCGCACTTTGCCAACGTCATCCGCAGGCTGGTTAGGATCTGCCGTTTCTATGGGGCCAATCCCGTGTTTGTCTGCTGTTCGGCCACAGTGGCCAATCCTCGCGAGCATGCCGAAAAAATACTGGAGCGCCAGGTTGTATTGCTCGATAAAAGCGGCGCGCCCACGGCCGCCAAAACGTTTGTGCTTTATAATCCGCCCATCGTCAACCGCGAGCTGGGCATTCGCCAGAGCGCGATGACGCCGGCGCGCAAGATCGCTTCCGATCTGATCGACAACAACATCCAGACCATCGTTTTTGCCACCAGCCGCCTCAATGTCGAAGTGTTGACCAAATATCTCAAAGATAAATTTGTCAAAACGAAACCGAAGGACGATCATTTTGTGACCGGCTACCGCGGCGGCTACCTGCCGAATCTGCGCCGCGAAATAGAAAGCGGTTTGCGGACGCGCGAAGTGATGGGCGTGATCAGCACCAACGCCCTGGAACTGGGTATTGATATCGGCAATCTGGAAGCCTGCATCATGACCGGATACCCCGGCTCGATTGCCAGCACCTGGCAGCAGGCCGGACGCGCAGGCCGTCGCACAGGAAGATCGCTCGCGATCCTGATTGCACGGAGCAATCCGCTTGATCAGTTCATCATGGAAAATCCCGATTATTTTTTTGCGCTCTCTCCCGAGCATTGCCGCATCAATCCTGACAATCTGCTGATTCTGCTGCATCACATCAAAAGCGCAGCATTTGAGCTACCGTTTGAAAAAGGCGAAAAATTCGGCGGCGAGAATTTGGAGGAGTTCCTGCAATATCTGGAAGAAAAAGGTGTTCTGCACCGCACGAATGACCGCTGGCACTGGGCGGCGGAAAGCTACCCCGCGGATGAAGTGAGCCTGCGGGCGATCAATCCAGAAAATGTGGTCGTTGTCGATACAATCCACTTCGGCAATCATAAGGTGATTGCCGAAGTGGATTGGGACAGCGCCTTCACCACCGTGCATGATGAAGCCATTTATATGCTGGCCTCCGAGCAGTATCATGTGGATAAACTCGACCTGGAACGCAAGAAGGCCTATGTGCACAAGGTGGATGCCGATTACTACACCGACGCCATGACCTACACCAACGTACGGGTGATCGACTCTTTTGAAAATCATATGGAGACCGGAGCGATTGTGGAGCACGGCGAAGTGCAGGTCGTGCGCAAGGTGGTGGGCTACAAAAAAATCAAATTCTACACGTCCGAGAATCTGGGTTACGGCGATGTGAATTTGCCGGAAAAGGACATGCACACAACGAGCTACTGGTTTACGATTCCGCGCGACCGGCTGCGCAAGCTCGATTTTACGCCCGCGGAAATCATCGATGGCTTGTCGGCACTGGCCTATACGCTGCAGCATCTGTCGGCTATGTTTCTGATGGCGGACATGCACGACATCGACCGGTCGCTGGGGGATAAAAGCGGCGAATGGTTTGTGAGCCAGGGAAAAACCGGGCGCGTCATTACATCGTTTAATGGGGGCCGGCCGGAGATGGTCGAGAATAAAACCGGCGCGCGCATTGATGAGTTTGATCCGACCATTTTCATCTTTGATTCGTATCCGGGAGGCATCGGCTTTTCCGAACTGCTCTACCGTGAGCATGCCAATCTCCTTTTGGCCGCCAAAAGCCTGATCGAAAAATGCCCCTGCGCTTACGGCTGCCCGTCCTGCGTCGGACCAACGCTGGAAGTGGGCAAAACCGCCAAAGAAATAGTGCCGAAAATTGTCGAACTGATATTAAAAGGTCAAACGTGAGGCGTAGGGGCACGATGCGTCCTGCCCCTACAACGCCCCCCACGCGTGCCCTTTAGGGTAGCGGGGGGCAAAAAGTGTGCATATATGAAATCGATTGATAAATTAAAGCGACTGACCGGCGAGGATGTTGCTCCAAAAAAGGAAGATCAGGCGCAAACCACTCCTTCATCCTCGGAAAAACAATCGCAGCTCGATGATCTGCGTCACAGGATTGAAAACATTGTCTCGCGCACGCAGGCCAGAAGCAAATCGGCAGCGGCGGAGTTCGCCCAGCGTGGCACTCGGGGACTTTCCGAAATTCTTTCCGGTGAGGAAATCGAAAACGAACATGGTCGTTTTTTTCTGGCGAGCGATGTTTTGCGCGGCGGAAGCTCTCACGGCCACCGCAACATTCGCGACGCATTTGATTTTGATATGACAGCGGCGGGCATGCTGGCCAATAACCCCATCATCGGCTCATATACCTCTTCAGACGCCCTGTTTCTGGATACGGAAACCACTGGACTGGCCGGCGGCACGGGTACAATGGCTTTTCTCATCGGCCTGGGCTGGTTTGAAGAAGGCCACTTCCAAGTCCGGCAGATATTGGCACGCGATTTTGGCGAGGAAAAAGCGGCGTTGACTTATCTTAAAGAGATTGCCGCACATAAAAAATTTCTAGTTACTTTCAACGGCAAAGCCTTCGACGTGAATCTGCTCACCACACGCTTTATTATGAACCGGATGCACAGCGATCTTGCTGCGCTGCCTCATCTGGATTTACTGCATCCGTCGCGCCGCATTCTGGGACATCGCCTGGAAAACTGCCGACTGGTCACTCTGGAGTCGGATATCCTCGGCGTTCAGCGTGAAGGCGATATCCCCGGCTGGGAAATTCCGCAACGCTATTTCGACTGGCTGAAGAGGCGCGATCCTCGTTTGCTTACCGACATCTTTGAACACAACCGCTTGGACGTGATTTCCATGGCGACACTCACCGCACATCTGGTCGAAATATTGACCGCGCAGGCCCTGGCAAAATACACGCACGCTGATGATTTTCTGGCTGCCGCCCGTCTTTTATTGAAACGCGCCAACGCGCAAGGCGCGCAAAAAATATTGGACATCTTTCAGGAAGACACCCGTTCGGAATTTTCCCCCCAGTCGAAAAAGAAACTGGCTCAATTATACAAACGCACCGGCAGAATGAATGAAGCCGCGCACCTCTGGCAGCAAATGGCCGCCTGTGAGCCTGTTGAATTTTACGCCATTTCGGAACTGGCCAAGTGGCTGGAACACTACGAACGGGATTATCCTCAGGCCAAGGCACTCATTGAAAACGCATTGGCGGGAAACAACACGTTTTCAGACGATGAAAGAGACTCTCTGTTGCATCGTTTAAAACGGTTAAATGTCAAATTGAAGACTTCCCGGTAGTCTTTTTGGGGTTCTGTGCCCGTCACCCGCCCAAGGGTGCCGGTAAACATCGTGCAGCAAAAAGCAAACAGTCACCTGAAGGCAGGTGACTGGCACATCATCAGGACTCAGCAATGCGCCTGTTCATACTTCTCCAGCTTCTTGCGCAATGTCTTGCGGGTAATGCCCAGGCGCCGCGCCGCTTCGCTCTTGTTACCGCCACAGGCGGTAAGCGCTTCCAGAATGCTTCTTTTTTCGACTTCTTCCAGCGGCAGATTGCCTGAAGCTCCTGCCGGCTGGTTTGCAGCACCGCTTAAATCCTTGCCGTTAAATCCTCCGCCATCTGCCATCAGGAGCGTTAGTTCGCCTTCATCAAGATAAGCATTTCGCGACAGCACCACGGCCCGCTCAATGGCATTCATCAACTCCCGGACATTGCCCGGCCAGAAATATTCCACCAGCTTCTGCATGGCCTGCGGCGTAAAGTTTGTCACGTTCTTGGAATTCTTCACGGCAAATCCCTGCAGGAAATGCTGCGCCAAAAGCGGGATGTCTTCCTTTCTTTCCCGGAGCGGCGGCACGGTAAGCGCCACCACGTTGAGCCGGTAGAACAAATCTTCGCGAAAGCGCGCGGTCTGAATTTCTTTTTTCAGATCCTTATTGGAAGCGGCAATCACTCGGACATCGACTTTGAGCACTTCCGAACCACCCACACGGGTCAGTTCTCTTTCCTGCAAAACCCGAAGAAGCTTGACTTGCATGGCCTGCGACATCTCGCTCACTTCATCCAGAAAAATACTACCGCCATCGGCCTGAAGAAACTTCCCTTCCCTTTTGCGGTCCGCGCCGGTGAACGCACCTTTTTCATGGCCGAACAACTCCGATTCCAGAAGCGTCTCAGTAAGCGCCGCACAGTTGATTTTAACAAAGGGCGCCTGTTTGCGGTTGCTGTTGGCATGAATGGCATTGGCGATCATTTCCTTACCGGTACCCGAATCTCCGGTGATCAGAATCGTTGCCTCGGTCGGGGCCACCTGTTCCACAATCTCCAGGAGCTGGACCATGGCGGAGCCCTGACCAATCATGTTTTGCCTATCGAATTTTTCGCCTAATCTCTCTTTGAGATATTCATTTTCTTTTTTCAGCAAACTGTGCTCGGTCGCACGTTTAATCACGATTTGCAGTTCGTCAAAATCCAGCGGTTTGGTCAGGTAATCATAAGCCCCTTTTTTCAGGGCGCTGACGGCTGTTTCCACTGATGCGTAAGCCGTCATGATAATCACCGGGATGGTCGGATTGATCTTTCTGATTTGATCCAGAGCCTCAATGCCCGACACTTTCATCATACGGATATCCATCAGGATCAAATCAAAGGAGCGCCTGCGTACTTCTTCAATGGCTACAGCACCGTCGTCCGCCTCGGCCACAGAATAGCCCCAGCCGCCCAGCAGTTTTTTCAGCATCACGCGATGGGCCAGATCGTCATCCACAATTAAGACTTCCAGTCCTTTTTTCATTTTTCCATCTTCTCCTTTGCCGATAATAAAAAGTGCAGCGTGACTTTTGTGCCGAATTCCGCTTTGCTCTCTGTTTGAATCATGCCGCCGTGCGCGTCCATAATTTTCTGCACAACCGCCAGACCTAAACCGGTGCCCACCGGTTTAGACGTAAAATACGGATCGTAAATCCGGGGCAGGTCTTCTTCTTTAATGCCTGAACCGGTATCGGAAACCGTAATTTCCATAAGATCTTTTTGGGTCGTGATCGCAACGGTTAACCTGCCGCCGTCGGGCATGGCTGACAGGGCATTGAGAAAAATATTCAGCATCACCTGCTTTATTTTGTCCGGGTCAATATCCGCCATCGGCAAATCATCGGACACCTGGACGTCAATATCAACGGCATTCTTTCGGGCCTCAGCTTCCACCAGCCTGATGGCGTGCCGTACCAGATCCGTCAGGTTCGTTTGTTCTTTTTTTAATGTGAGCGGCCGGGCAAATTCAATGAGTTGGCTGATCACCCGGTTAAGTCTTTCGGTTTCCGCAATCATAATATCCGCCGTCTCTTCGTCTTCTTTATTTCCGGACAGCCTTTCTCTGAAATAAACGGCAAACCCCTTGATGGAGCTGAGCGGATTTCTTATTTCATGCGCCACGCCGGCTGCTAGCGATCCAATGGCGTTGAGATGCCGGCTGCGGGCAACTTCCTGCTCCATCTGCCTGATGGCCGTTACATTCCGGGCCAGCAGGATTTTCCCTTCGTGAACATCTTCATCGGCAAAGGCCGCTGTGACAACTTCCCAGATTTGATCTCCCTCTTTTGCGGATGAAATGACAACATCTTCTTCAACCATATGGACTTGTTCATTGATCCTGCCCAAAACCCGTGAAACAGTCACCGGTAAAAACAAGGATGCGTCCTGACCGACCACCTCGCGGCAGGAACCTGTAATCAGCCCCTGCGCCTGTTCATTACACGTGACGACTTTTCCTGTTTTATCCACCGCCAAAAGCGCGATGGGCATGTGTTTCACCAGCGCTTCTGAAAAAACGGTCATTCGTGAAAGGGATACGCGCGCCAGGCGATAAGCCTGCACCAGAAAAAGAGACACAATAGCGAGAGATCCGATCAGAACAAGAACCAGCCCGGTCATCACCGTCTGAAAGGTATCTTCACGCGCCGCCTTCTCGATTTTATCCATGTTAAAACCGACAAAAACGATCAAAGGATGGCGATCTCCCTTCGCACTGTCACCGCCCCGCGGAGGAAATCCCCGGTAAACCTCAAACGTACCGGCACCTTCGGGATTGGCAGTCTGCCGCCAGCGAATTTCCTGATTTCCTGCAATCTTTTTCATATCCAGATCCAGCCCGTAGGGTCTGGCCAGCATGGACGGATCGCTGTCCGCCAGAATTTGGCCCTCGCCGTCCGTCACAATCATATAATCAATATCCGGTTGCTGGGCGGTTTCCATGAGCAGTTTCTGGAGATAAAACGCATCGTCACCCCGGTCTAACCGGTGGCGCAGTCCGGCCTCGAACGACTGAATCAGCGTCGCGCCTTTTTCGACAAAAAGGGTAACCGCCTGATTCTTTCTTTGCTGAAACTGCATGAAAATCATCATGCCCAGGATCACGACTAGGACAACCATCGCGCTGATCGCAACCCAGGCGGAAATATCAAAGTGGCTTTTTTTCTTCTTTTTCCTCTGCATGCTTCAGGCTCCCATATTTTTCTGGATACATTTGGCCCATCTGGATACCCAACTTGGATGCCTATTATCCATCCAATGGCAATAAAAGGCAAATAATATTTACCTAATAATTGATCTTATTCAGCAATTACAATAACTTATTCCCGATGGCACGGGCCTTGCTAATGTAACAGATAACTGATCAACAAAAACTATACAAAAGGAGATATACCATGAGAAAATTAACTTTAACATTAACAGTCGTTGCAGTGGGCTTGCTTCTGACGTCACAAGCGTTTGCCTGGGGTCCCGGACGCGGACATGGGACGGGAAGAGATTGCGGATATCGCAGTGAAGCGGGCTATGAGAAATTAAATTTAACCGATGAACAAAAAATAAAAATTGAAGCAATGCGAGATGCCAATTTCAAGGCAACAAAGCCTCTTCGGGAAAAGCTTTTTGATAAAGCAGTCGAATTACGCAGACTGTGGCTGCAAGCCGATCCGGATAAGGGGAAAATTACCTCTGCTCAAAAAGAGTTACGGACACTGCGTGACGAGATGGAAGACAAAGTCACTGCCCTGAGATTGGAAATTCGCAAGGTTTTGACGACGGAGCAGAATGAAAAGCTGGCAAATTCCCGCTGGGGCAAAGGGTCCGGTTTCGGACCGCGTGGCGGCATGAGAGGTCAGGGCGAATTTGGCCCCGGCCATGGACCTGGACCCGGTTTAGGAATGGGTATGTGTCAGTAACTAAAGCTTCACCCCCTCCTTGAAAAGGGGAGCCACAGGCTCCCCTTTTTTTATCCGGAATAAAAAAACATTTTGACAACATTCAAGTTTTGCATTAATGGTCACAATAGATTTAATATGTTCTTTTGAAGGATAGGATAAATGTTCAGTTTTACGGCAACAACGATGATGGCAAAAGCGCTTCTGACCCTGCTTCTGGGTCTCGCCTTGTTGCGCCTGTTACTTAAGGCCGCTTGCCCGTCGTTTTTAGGTCGTCACTGAACTAGTAAAACAACTGATAACCTGAAAGGCCGTGGGCAGCAAAACCCACGGCCTTTTTTTGTGAGTCTCTAATTATGCAAACGCAGTATCACAGAATTGGTAAGCCGAACAACCCCGCGTATGCGGTGGTCCGTGATATGAAATACTGATTAGTATATTTGAGTCTCACAAACAAAACTGAGTTGAAATTTTTATATATTTGAAAGGAGTCCTCTATGAAGAAGGATAAAACCCGCGTCTATATTTTTGATACAACATTGAGAGACGGCGAACAGTCGCCCGGTTCGAGCATGAACACGGAAGAAAAGCTGATTCTGGCCCGGCAGCTCGAAAAACTCGGCGTCGATATTATCGAGGCAGGCTTCCCCATCGCGTCCGAAGGGGATTTTGACGCGGTCCGGCAAATCGCCTGCGAAATCAAGAAGTCGCAGGTAGCGGGTCTCGCGCGCGCCAACAAACAGGATATTGACCGCGCCTGGCAGGCCATCAAACACGCGGTTCAACCCCGTATCCATACTTTTATCTCTTCATCGGATATTCATCTGAAGTACCAGCTCAAAAAGAGTCGCGAACAGGTCCTCAAAGAAGCCATCACCGCCGTCAAGCTGGCGTGCTCTTATACGGACAATGTTGAGTTCTCGCCGATGGACGCCACCCGATCGGATAAGGATTATCTCGTAGAAATGGTTTCGGCGGTCATTGACGCCGGCGCTGTCACCGTCAATATTCCCGATACGGTCGGCTACACCATCCCCGAGGAGTTCGGCAATCTGATTGCGTATCTGTTTGCCCACGTGAAAAATATGGGCAACACGATTATCTCCGTTCATTGCCATAACGATCTGGGGCTGGCAGTCGCCAATTCGCTTGCCGCAATTCGCAACGGCGCCCGACAGGTGGAATGCACGATCAACGGCATCGGCGAGCGCGCCGGTAATACAGCTATGGAAGAAATCGTCATGGCGCTGGCGACACGCAAAGATATGTATGGCCTTTATACCAAAATCAAGACCGAACAGATTTACAAATCGTCGCGCCTGTTGACGCAAATCACCGGCATCCCGGTTCAGCCGAATAAAGCCATCGTCGGCGCCAACGCATTCGCGCACGAATCCGGTATTCATCAGGACGGGCTAATCAAGGAAAAAATCACCTATGAGATCATGACGCCGCAGTCCGTCGGTATCAGCGATACCCACATCGTCCTGGGCAAGCACTCCGGGCGTAATGCTATTTCGCATCATTTAAAAAAAATGGGTTATACGTTGAATGAGGAGCAGATTAATAGAGTGGCGGCAAAGGTAAAAGACCTGGCCGATGTTAAGAAAGACATCTATGATGAAGACTTGGAAGCGATTCTTTACGAAGAAATTTACCGGGGAGAAGACAAGTATAATCTGGTGTATTTGAATGTGGTCAGCGGAAATGTCGCCATTCCCACAGCGACCATGGAAATGCAGGTGGGAAAAGAAGTCTTGCGCGACGCAGGTTTCGGAAACGGTCCGGTGGACGCGACGTTTGCGGCTATCCGTAATATTACCAAAACCAATTATCCGCTTTTGAAATATGCGGTCAACGCAATCACCGGAGGCGCGGACGCCCAGGGCGAAGTAGCCGTACAGCTTAAATACAACGAACATTCGGTTGTCGGGCGAGGCGCGCATCCCGACGTTATCGTCGCGTCGGCCAAGGCTTACATTAATGCGCTCAATCGCCTGGAATTTTTGAAAGACAGCGTCAAAAAGGTTAAAGTTGAATTTAGCTGAAAAATAGAGTAATTATAGCTTCTCGTTTTTAACTTTTTTAAAGAAGCACTTTTTGTCAGTCAAGGAGTCTATGACGTGGGAAATACGATAACGGAAAAAATTTTAATGGCGCACACGGATCTCAAGGGAATCGCACCCGGTCAGTTGATTAACGCTCACGTGGATATTGCTTTAGGCAACGATATCACCGCGCCCATCGCCATCAGCGAATTCCGGGCAGCCGGTGGGAAAAAGGTTTTCGATAAGGATAAAGTAGCGCTGGTTCTGGACCATTTCACGCCGAATAAAGACATCAACTCCGCCCAGCAGTGCAAGACGGTGCGTGAATTTGCCATGGAACACGGCGTCACGCATTTCTTTGAAGGTGGACAGGTGGGCGTGGAGCACGCACTCCTTCCGGAAAAAGGCATTGTACTCCCCGGCGATCTGATCATCGGCGCGGACAGCCATACCTGCACCTATGGCGCTCTGGGCGCTTTTGCCACAGGCGTGGGTAGCACGGATCTGGCCGCAGCCATGCTTACGGGTGAACTTTGGTTCAAAGTGCCTCCTTCAATAAAATTCATCATTTACGGCAAGCTGTCCAAATGGGTTTCGGGCAAAGATTTGATTCTGCATGTCATTGGACGAATCGGCGTCGACGGCGCGCTTTACCAGGCCATGGAATTCACGGGCGAGACGATCAGTAATCTGCCAATGGCCGACCGGCTCTCCATGGCAAATATGGCCATTGAGGCCGGTGCGAAAAACGGCATCTTCGCCCCGGACGCGATTACAGAAGAATATGTGAAGCCCAGGGCAAAACGGCCCTATAAATTCTACGCTTCCGATGCCAACGCAGTTTATACCGACGTCATCGAAATCGACGCAAGCAAACTTGAGCCGCAGGTGGCCTTTCCGCATCTGCCGTCCAATGTCAAAGGGGTAAGTCAGGCAGGCAACGTGAAAATCAACCAGTCGCTGATCGGGAGCTGCACCAATGGCCGGATTGAAGACTTGCGCATCGCCGCGCAGATTTTGAAAAACCGCAAAGCCGCACCTGGTGTCCGACTGATCGTGGTTCCGGCCACACCGTTCATCTACAAGCAGGCCATGCAGGAAGGATTGCTCGAAATCTTTATAGACGCCGAAGCGGTTATCTCGCCGCCGTCGTGCGGCGCGTGCCTGGGAGGGCACCTGGGCATTTTGGCCGAGGGCGAAAAGTCGGTGGCCACCACTAACCGCAATTTCGTAGGACGCATGGGACATCCCAAAAGCGAAGTCTATCTGGCCAGCCCCGCCGTGGCTGCGGCATCCGCCGTCCTGGGCAGAATTGCGTCGCCTGAAGAACTCTAAACAAAGCCATAAAAGGATTATCTGAAAATGATATTTAAAGGAAAAATCTGGAAATTTGGAGACAACATCGATACCGACGCGATCATTCCCGCTCGCTATCTGAACACATCCGACCCCAGGGAGTTAGCCAAACACTGCATGGAAGACGCTGATCCCGGTTTTGTCACTAAAATGAAACCAGGCGACATCATTGTCGGCGGCGAAAACTTCGGTTGCGGTTCCTCGCGGGAGCATGCGCCCATCGCCATCAAGGCAGCGGGAATCTCGTGTGTTGTCGCTAAAAGTTTCTCTCGTATTTTCTACCGTAACGCCTTCAATATGGGTTTGCCGATTTTCGAGTCCCGCGAATTTTTCGACGCGATTGCCGAAGACCGGGAAATCACCCTGGACAGCATCCGGGGCATCATCACCATTGGCGGCACGGATCAAAAATTCCCAATCAACCCGATACCGCCCTTCATGGAACAGCTCATCGCCGACGGCGGCCTGATGAAACATATCGCCAAGAAATGAGGAAAGCATGACGAGTAAGGAATTTCAGATCGCTGTTTTCGCCGGAGACGGCGTCGGCCCGGAAATCATGAAAGAGGCCTTAAAGGTTTTAAAGGTCATCTCCGATAAGAATCATATTAACCTCAAACTAACAGAAGGATACATCGGCGGCAGCGCTTATGACCTCTTCGGTGTTCCGCTGCCGGATGAGAGTTTGAATCTTGCGCTCGCCAGCGACGCCGTATTGCTTGGCGCCGTGGGCGGCCCTAAATGGGAGGGACTGGATTACAGCGTCCGGCCCGAGCGGGCGCTTCTGGGCTTGCGCGAAAAGCTGGGACTTTATGCTAATTTGCGGCCGGTGGTTGTCTTTGACGAGCTGCTGGATGCATCACCGCTCAAAAAAGAAGTGGTGCAGGGCATTGATATTATGATTCTGCGGGAGCTGACCGGCGATGTGTATTTCGGCCGGCCGCGCGGTGTGACCATCGGGAAAGACGGCAAGCGAACCGGTACTAACACGATGATCTACACGGAAGAGGAAATCCGCCGCATCGCCGTGCGCGCTTTTGAGCTGGCACGCGGACGGAGGAATAATCTTTTGTCGGTGGACAAAGCCAACGTTCTGGAAACCACGGAACTCTGGCGCACAGTCGTGACGGAAGTGGGCCGCGATTATCCCGACGTGACGCTCAAACACATGTATGTCGATAACTGCGCCATGCAGCTCATCCGCAATCCGTCGCAGTTTGACGTGATTGTGACGACCAATTTGTTCGGCGACATCTTAAGCGATGAAGCCGCGATGCTGACCGGCTCCATCGGTATGCTGCCGTCGGCAAGCCTGGGCAGGGATAAGGCATTATATGAACCGATTCACGGCTCCGCGCCGGATATCGCGGGGAAAAACATTTCCAATCCGCTGGCGACGATTCTATCGGTCGGAATGATGCTGCGTTATTCGCTGAATCGGCCTGCGGAGGCGGCTTTACTTGAAAAAGCCGTGGCGGATGTTTTAAAAGACGGCTTCCGCACTCAGGATATTTATTCAACGGGAAGCCGGCTCGTCGGCACCAAAGATATGGGAAATGCCGTCGCCTGGAAGCTTGAGACCCTAATATCCTAAAATAAAAATACAACCTGGACAGGACCGGCCGACATGCTCGATTCCGTCATTTTTCTGGAAAAGATAATTATCGAACCACCCGCTGCGAAAATCTATTCGCGGCTCGGCTTTAAAAAAAAGATTACCTCCCTTTCCTCCTCCCATCGCCAAGAAACAGATCACCATATCGAAGAAGCAGCCTCAATCATCAGACTGCAAGGTTCCTTCCTGCGTCTTCCCATCCGTAAAAATGACGGGCAGGATATTTCTCTTGACGAGCAGACAACATTCAGCAGCGCAAAGCTTTCCGTTTTTCTTGGCGGCTGCCGGGAAGCCGTGCTTCTGGGGGCTACTGCGGGCAATCCGATTATGGAAGCGATCCGGGAAAGAACAAACCGGGGGGATTTAACAGCCGCCGTCGTCTATGACGCCACGGCCAGTGAAATGACCGATGCTGCCCTCGACTGGATGATGGCTTATATCAACCGTCAACTAAGGCGTGAAGGCAGACAACTTTTACCACGGCGCTTTTCGGCAGGCTATGCAGATTTTGCGCTGGAAAATCAGAAACAAATTTATGCAAAACTGCAACTGGCAAAGTTGGGCGTGACTCTCACGCCCAACTTTATTCTCCTTCCGGAAAAATCCGTCACAGCGGTCAGCGGCATCATATGATCATTGTTCTTATTTAAATATTGATTCGCCATAAGTAAAAATTCAATTTTAAATAAATGAAAAAAGTAACACGGTAGCTACAGCAAGGACAAAATACTAATTGAGTTATCCATAAGCTGACGATAACGAAGTCATCATTAACCGCAATCTGCTCATCTACTACATCCGGCTTTTCCCCAAGACGTAACACTGGCATACATATCCGGCAATATTTCTCACGGGCAGGTCGCAATCCCTTCGTGGTTCAGGTCTTTGGCTTCG
>JANYAF010000079.1 GCA_025355175.1 Deltaproteobacteria bacterium
CGAATTGCAGGGTCTTAACATTTCGCTCTTTCCAGAAATCAGAGACACTTCGGATATAATCGGCCTTACTGACCGCAAGGTCCTTGGCGTTGAAATTCCCATCGGCGCCATTATTGGCGATCAGCAGAGTGCCGCCTATGCCCAGGGTTGTTTAAAACCGGGGGAAGGCAAGGTGACTTATGGCACCTCTGCTACCTGCAATGTCAATACGGGAAGTGATATCATCCTGAACAGCCTTGATGCAGGAATATTTCCTCTCGTCCTGTGGCGCAGAAACGGGGAAACAACCTTTTGTCTGGAGGGAATGGTCATCACAGCGGGCGCCGTGTTTAGTTGGCTGCAACGGGGGCTGAAACTCCTCAAAAACACATCGGATGCCGCCGATGTCGGCGCCAGTGTGCCTGACAGCCACGGCGTATTTTTTCTGCCTGCTCTCCAGGGTCTTGGCTCGCCGCACGGTCAGTCAAAAAGCTTTGGTGTAATCTCCGGGTTGACGCTGGGCGTTACAGAAGCCCATATTGTTCGCGCCGCAATGGAAGGGGTGGCCTTCCGGGTTCGTGAAATGATTGACAGGGTGTATAAAGATTCGTCTCTTCCCCGACCGACACATTTGCGGGTTGACGGCGGCGCAGCGTCCAACGACGTCTTGATGCAGATCCAGGCTAATGTCCTGGGCTGCACGGTGGAACGCATGATGCCTCTCGAGGCAACCGGGTTCGGCGCGGCACTGCTTGCCGGAGAGGCCTGTGGGATATGGCCAAAATGGGGGACGGGAAATATTCGCCAAACAAGCCGTACCTTTGAGCCTGATTGGTCACAGGAAATGCGGGACGAACGGTTTGAAGAATGGCGCGTTGCCTGCAAACATAGCGGAACATAAAAAAATGCTTTTTCAAAAAGGCAAGTTCTTGTTGATTCAATATCAATCAATATTAGAGGGCAACAGGGCAATCATTTTTCTTGACCTCTTAGAATGATCATGTATCATTCATCAGCAGGATGTCATCGTTACCGTTTGTCGAAATCAGGAGAATATCAATTTTCGGGAAAGTGATCATGGTGAAAACAAAAGATAAAAAGAAATCATTTGGCCAAAGCATCAAGGCGTATCGTGAGGAAAGGAAATTGAGCATTAAAGAACTGGCTCATGAAACCGGGTATCCTGTCGACCTTCTGGAAAAAGTTGAAAAAGATGAAACCACGCCTCCGGTGGCGCTTGTTTTACAGTTAAGTCGAACCCTGAAGGTTGATGTTGCAACACTGGATGGTGACGAAAACAGAAAAGGCTCATCAAGGGCGAAAAGCCAGAAAAAGAGGGCGGGATCATACGCCTATACGCAACTCACCAAATCAGGATCCGATAAGCATCTTGGCGCGTATCGCGTCACCATCGAACCCAATACAGCTCATGAAGGCGTTGAATACCACCATGAAGGTGAAGAATTCATCTATGTATTAAAAGGAAGGCTTTCGATTGTGGTGGGCAAAAACACCAGTCTTCTGGAACAAGGTGATTGCATCCATTTTAATTCGGCCCTGCATCACGCATTAAGTAATCCTTCCGACGAAAAAGCAGAACTGCTCGTTGTTCTGTATATTCCGTAAAGGCATAGCGATGGCATTTGAAATCTCAAGCGAACAGGAAATGATCAGACTCATGGCCAGAGACTTTGCCAAAAAGGAGCTGGAGCCGATGGCGGCCGAATGGGACAGGCAAGGCATTTTCCCCATAGAGGCCATAAAAAAGATGGGCGAGCTTGGCCTGCTCGGCATGATGGTTCCGCCTGCGCTGGGAGGATCGGGCGCCGGTGCGGTGGCGTATTCACTGGCTCTGCAAGAGATAGCCTATGCGTGTGCATCGAGCGCCGTCACCATGTCGGTGGCTAACCTGTCCACCGAGCCGCTTCTTAAATTCGGCAACAAAGAACAGAAAGAAAAATGGCTGGTAGGCCTTGCCGAAGGGTCGCTTCTGGGCGCTTTTGCACTGACGGAACCGGGCGCCGGCTCTGACCCCGGTTCGATGACGACCACGGCTGAACTCAAAAAAGACAAATATATCATCAACGGAACAAAGGTTTTTATCACGCATGGCCGGTATGCCGATGTCATCAATCTTATTGCCAGAACCGGACAGGAGAAGGGGACAAGGGGGCTGTCCGCTTTTATCATAGAAAAAGATGCGCAAGGCTTTACCATCGGAACAAAAGAAGAAAAACTGGGACTGAGAGCGTCCAATACCGTTGAACTTGTTTTTGAAGACTGTGAAATCCCCGCAAAAAACCTGCTCGGAAACCCCGGCGAAGGATTTAAGGTGGCCATGCTCGCGCTGGACAGCGGGAGAATAGGCATTGCCTCTCAGTCCATAGGCATTGCGCGGGCTTGCCTGGATGAAGCTATTTCCTACACCAAGCAAAGGCGTCAGTTCGGAAAGTCCGTCAGTACGTTCCAGGCTATCCGGTTTATGATTGCAGATGCCGCGACAAAGATCGAAGCCGCTTCCTGGCTGACCCTGGCGGCGGCTGACCGCAAGGACCGAGGGTTGAAGTTTACGAAAGAGGCATCGATGGCCAAGTTGTTCGCCTCGGAAACAGCCAATTCGAGCGCCTACATGGCGCTTCAGGTTCATGGCGGATATGGTTATACAAAGCACTATAAAGTTGAGCGTTTATACCGGGACGCGCGCGCCACAACCATCTATGAGGGCACATCGGAAATCCAACGCATCGTCATCGCCAGAGAAGTCATCAAGGAATAAAGAACTGCCAAGGATGAACTATCTCTGGCATCAGATAGGTGTATATAGATTCATCATCAGATTCAGATGTTTGTAACCCTAACTTAAATAGGAGGTAGCAAATGCAAAGGTCTTTGGCTCATCGATGTGGGATCATAGCGGCCGTTTCTTTGTTTCTTTTCTTTGCCTGTAGCTTCAATTTGAATGTCGCAATGGCTTTTCAGCCCCTCAAGGGCGATATGGCGAGCTTCATTCCCGGCAAATCGGATACACCTGTTACTGGGGATACGATCAAGGTCGGACTCATCAACCCTTTCAGCGGATCGGCGGCCAGTGCGGGAGAATGGTTCTACCTTTCCCTGGCGTGGGTTGCCCATGACATCAACACCCAGGGCGGGATTCTGGTTGACGGGAAGAAGAAAAAAATCCAGATCCTCAAAGGCGATACGCAGGTTAAACCCGACATCGCCAAAAAGGTCATCGAAAGACTCATTCTGGAAGATAAAGTCGATGTCCTGGTGGGAACAGCGGGAACCCATATTACTATTGTTGCCCAAATGATGGCCGGATTGCATAAGAAAGTTTTCATGAACAACTGCTCCTATTCCGATCTCCTTCTGGATGAAAAGAACTGGAATCCATACGTTTTCCAGGCTATGGCTCCCAATACGACCCAATGGACCCTCGCTCTCGCCCAGTACTATGCCAAGCGCCCGGAAAAGAAGTTTTACATTATCTGCCAGGATTATGCATACGGCCATGCCTACGCTGAAACATTCAAGGCCGCCATCAAGAAGTTTAAGCCGGAGGCCCAGATCGTCGGCGAAGACTTTTTCCCCCTTTTCGTCAAGGATTTTGCTCCTTATCTGACCAAGATCAAGGCGTCCGGTGCCGATGCTATCATCACGCAGGCGTGGTCTGCAGACAATGAAAATCTGATCAAACAATCAAGGGAGTTTGGTATTAATACGCCCATTTCCAGTATATACTTGGATGACCCTAATCCACTTAAAGTCATTGGCGGTCCTGCCGGAGCCGGTATGGTCGTGATGCAAACACACATTCCCGCCATCAAAACTCCTTTGAACAGAAAGTTCAATGAACTCTGGACCAAACAGTGGAAAAAATGGACAAAGCCTTACGATTCTGAAATGTATAAATGGCCGGCCGGTTTCGTGGGAAGCAGTGCCATCAGTATCTACTGGCTTTTTGACGTAATACAAAGGGCGGGGACGACCAACTCCGAAAAAATCATTAAAATCTGGGAGGGAGACAAATTTCAATCTATCATCGGCCCTCTATACATGAGACCGCAGGACCATTTGGCTCTCAGCGATATCTACCTATCCGAACTAGTCTTCCCCAATAAATGGTATGATAATAATGCGGGTTGGGGAGAGGTTGTCAGCATTCCCCAGGCCTTGTGCACCCCTCCGATCATTAACGGGAGGAAGTAATAATAGCACTTCCGGAAAAGGACGGCAGGTTTGCCGTCCTTTTTCATAAGTAGAGATGAATAAAAGGAGATGTCATGAACTTTGCTTCGATCATTGAAAAGACCTGTAAAACGTATCCCGATAAAACCTGTGTCGTCCATGATGATGTGCGATTAACCTTCAAACAGATAGAGGAACGGGCAAACCGCTTGGCCACGGCCTTGACTAAAATGGGAGTTAAACCCGGTGACCGTGTAGCCGTCTTTCAAACCAACTGTTTTCAATTTTGCGAAATAACATATGCCATCGGCAAAGTGGGTGGCATTTCCGCCAATTTGAACTTCAGGTTGCGCGGAGAAGAAGTCTCCTACATCCTGAATAATTGCACACCCAAGGTTCTTATTTTAGGTGATCGCTATACAGAGCTTATCAACAACGGTATCCGGGCCAATCTGCCATCCATCAAGTATTATGTGGTTATCGGGGAGCCTGCGGCGGATATGGAAAGTTACGAGCTCCTGCTTTCACAGCAGTCGTCGGCGCCTTTCCCCAGCGTGTCTGTTCAGGAGAGCGACACGGCCTGTCTCATCTATACCAGCGGAACAACCGGTTTCCCCAAGGGCGCCATGTTGACCCATGCCAATGTCGTGACCCCCATCACGGATCGGTACACCTTCGCCGCGGGGACATTGCTCTTGAACGTTCCCATGTATCACATTGCCGGCGTCATCAGCACCTTGCTTCCCCTCTATCGGGGAGATACCCAGGTCATCCTTCCCCAATTCGAGACAGGGGCCTGTCTGGATATCATCGAAAAAGAGAAAGTGGCCACAACCTATCTGGTGCCCACCATGCTTCAGGGCATCCTTGATCATCCGGATTTTCCGAAGAAAGACCTCAGTTCTTTAAAAAATATCGGCTATGGTGCTTCCCCTATGCCCGTCAAACTTCTCCTGCAAGCCAAGAAGCTCCTTCAGGCCGACTATACGAATTTTTTCGGCATGACGGAGTCAACGGGCATTATTTCCGTGCTATCTCCCGAGGATCATCTCCTGGAAGGCAGCCCGGAGGAGATAGCGAAAAGAACAAAGCGCTTGGCCAGCATCGGTCATTGCATTCCTGAAGGGGAGGTGCGGATCGTGGATGATCAGGATCAGGATGTCCCGATCGGTACCGTCGGCGAAATCATTGCCCGCGGCAAAAAGGTCATGAAGGGTTATTGGAGTAAGCCGGAAGCGTCGGCAGAAACTCTGCGTGGAGGATGGCTACATACGGGTGATCTAGCCAGCATGGATGAGGATGGATATCTCTATCTTGCGGGAAGAAAAAAAGACATGATCATTCGCGGAGGGGAGAACATCTATCCCGTAGAAATCGAAAATGTACTGCATAGCTACCCCAAGGTTTTAGAATCGGCCGTCATTGGTATCCCGGACGACTATTGGGGAGAGATCGTGAAAGCAGTCATTATTCTTAAGCCGGGACAGCAGGCCACTTCGGAGGAGATTATGGAATATTGCCGCGAAAAGTTGGCCAGTTATAAGAAACCTGCGATCGTGGAATTTGTGGAAACTCTGCCGAAAAATGCCATGCAGAAGGTTTTGAAGAATGTTCTCCGCGGAGAAACACCCAAATAGAAAAACGCTATATAAACATTCCGAATGCATGCTTTCCATAGAAAGGAGCATTTTATGAAAGAATCTCTGAAACCACCTTACATAAAATTGATAGATAAACGCGGTGATTTTAAAATTTGGATAGTTGACGGGAGTTACATTCGCGGCCATACCGATGAGGAATTCACCAACTTCGGCCAGCACTTTAGGTTTCCTTACATACCGGAAAAAGAATTGTGGTTGGATCAGGAAGCCCATAATGATGAGAGGCAATTTTTTGTCGAACACTTGTTGGTAGAATATCGCTTGATGAAAAATGGGATGTCATATGAAGATGCGATAGTAGAAGCTGATAAGCATGAAAGAAAAGAACGTAGACACGCCGGTGATTTGAAGAAAATGACCAAGCTCGGCCAGAAACTTCCGAATGGAAAAGAAATGCATGAAAAAATATGGAAAAAGCTGGAAAATGGAATTACGGTTTGGTTGATCAACGGCAGGTTGGTGAGAAGTACGTTTGATATTGATTTTACAGAGGGCGGGCATGATAAGGTCTACGAGTTTGTTCCGGAAAATGAAGTTTGGATTGATGATGATTTAATCGAGCAGGAACGAGGTTATGTGCTGTTGCATGAATTGCACGAACGCAACCGCATGGCGGAGGGATTTCCATACAGCGAAGCTCATGCTGAGTCAAGCAAGTTGGAATATCACTGCCGTCATCATCCTGATGAGTTGCACGATGCCCTTGCGGCGGAAGGATGGATTTAATCCCGCTGTTGCGTGACGAGCGTTCTCAGTAGCTTGCTGCTATATAATGACGTTCATTTCATACCTCGATAGCTTGCTGCGAGGTGGTTGATTTTTAATGAGTCATGGTTAGAAGAATAGCATAATCAATTGACCAGTGTCCCTTCAAAGTATCCCTCAACAGGTTGAGGTTCCACCGCATGTTGAGGGCAAGGGACTCATTTAATGTTTTACTGCTGATCTTTTTTCTTAATCAAACATCATGTTATTAAAGGATAATCCAAAATTATGATTTTCGTTCGGTTATTGGCCGACTATTTGCAATTATTAAGTAATCGCTATGCATTCGTCCAATGGAAGGGCGTCTTTTGGAATACATCCGAATCTGCTCAAAAGTAATAGCTGAGTTTGGATGACTGAAAATCAGCAGCGAAAGGAGCATTTATGGCCGGTATCAAATGTATTAACTGTTGTTATATCGGGATCCTTGAGAATCAGGGCATTCTTTTTGATGGGAAAACTGATGACATGACGAATTCCCGCTACTTCATGTATACGGGGCACAATTCTTTCTCCGGCAAACTTCATTATAAATGCTCCCTGTGCGAAGCAATAATTCTTGTTGATCCCATGGATGTTCTAGGGGCGGTGGGGTATGAAATCATAACAGATGTTCGCGAAAAACCGAAAGAAAAAGGTTTCTTTGCGTCGTTTTTTCTCAGCCAGCCGGCGAAAAAATATGGCGGCTGCCAGATAAGATCTGGTAATGGCGCTGACGTTTCTGCAAAGTAAAATAATGTTAAAGAATGAATGTATGGCGGGTAAGAAAAATTTATAGCCATATACTGCTGTTTGTCGTCATCTGGCTTACACTTTGGGCAGGGCAACTGGTAAAAAATAGAATTGACAGTTATGTTTGCAACTCATTAAGAAAAGGAAGAAATCAAATATATAAATCAAAACATCACATAAGGAGGATATTATGAGTCACGATTCGACAAAAATCGGCGGCGCTTTTTTAATAGGTGGATTGATAGGCGCAGCCATTGCACTTCTGTATGCACCCAAGTCGGGCCGCAAGACGCGGAAGGATATTATAAGGGTAGCGCGTCGTGCAAAAAATAGCACGACTGATTTGATCGAGGACACCCTTGACGATGTAAACGACTTCATAAATGATTTAAAGGGAAAAGCCTCAGATATTGCAGATCAAGGTACGGACCTGACGGACAAAGCCAAAAAAGAGATCATGGCAACACTTGAGCAGGGACAAAAAGCAATAGAAAAACAGAAACAAAAGTTCTCCGAAGCGCTCGGTCTATGAGACTTGAAAAAGCAGGGTGCATTTTTCCCCACGCTGCACCCTTGGCGTCTGCCATCGGGGTTGGTATGTAGCACTGTTATAAAAAAGACCCCAAACTGTTGACACTGAGTGTTGAAATGAGATAGTTGCAGGGAACGGTTCTTGAGCTCGGCGCATGCCGGATCAGACCGCTCCCTGCATTATTATGATTACCTTGCCTGCAGCGCCCTGCCGATCGTCATGATTTCGGCTTCTTTGGTGCCTTCGTAAAGCTCCAGAATTTTCGCATCCCGATACCATTTCTGCACGGGATATTCCTCAATGTAGCCGTAGCCGCCGTGCAGTTCCACGGCGTAATTGGCGCAAAAGACGGCGGTTTGTCCACCATAGAATTTAGCCATCGCGGCCAAGGTATAATCGGGTTTCCCCTGATCGATCAGCCAGGCCGATTTGTAAACCAGTCCGCGCAGCGCTTCAATGCGGATTGCCATTTCGGTCAGCTTCATCTGTGTAAGTTGATATGATCCTAACGGTGCGCCGAAGGCTGTTCTTTCTTTGACATATTTAATGCTGGTTTCCAGGCAGGCTTCCGACAATCCCAGCGCCTGGCCGGAAACCATCACGCGGGTGATATCGAAAAAGTGCATGAGCTGGCGGAAGCCATGACCTTCTTTACCGACCAGATTGGATTGAGGAACCCGCACATCCTCCAGCGCGATTTCCGCAGTATCACTGGCGCGGATGCCCATTTTCCCGTGCAGTTTGTTGCGCGTCACCCCTTTGGCGTCAGACGGAACGATAATGAGACTGAAGCTGTTATGCTTTTTTTCTTCCGGGTTGGTGATGCACTGGGCCACCATGAAATCGCAAACGGTGCCGTTGGTGATGAACATTTTATT
>JANYAF010000081.1 GCA_025355175.1 Deltaproteobacteria bacterium
CAATTCGATGCTCAGCTTGCGCACCTTGAGTCGCTTGTCAATCAAGCCCAACTGAATACCGACGATTTTATAAATATCTTCCAATTTTAAGGCGGAGAACATGATCATGTCGTCTATACGGTTTAAAAATTCCGGCTTGAACGTCGCCCTCAACGCGTCCATCGAACGGGCCTTCTTGTCTTCTTCATCAAGAGCCGGGTCCTGAATCCACTGGCTGCCAACGTTGGAGGTCATGATCACCACGGTGTTTTTGAAATCCACGGTGCGACCGTGACCATCGGTGAGCCGTCCGTCATCCAGAATCTGGAGTAAGATATTGATCACATCCGGATGCGCTTTTTCAATTTCATCAAAAAGCAGGACACAATAGGGTTTGCGCCGGACGGCTTCCGTGAGATAACCACCCTCATCATAACCGACATAGCCGGGTGGAGCGCCGATCAAACGCGCGACCGAATGCTTTTCCATATACTCCGACATATCAATGCGGATCATGGCCTGCTCATTATCAAACATGAATTCGGCCAAAGCACGGGCCAATTCCGTTTTACCGACACCGGTCGACCCCAAAAAGATAAACGAACCTATGGGACGATTGGGGTCCTGCAGGCCAGAACGCGCGCGTCTGAGCGCAGCGGACACAGCCCCAATGCCTTCGTCCTGACCAATCACGCGCATCCGGAGCCGCTCATCCATGTGAATGAGTTTCTGCACGTCACTTTCCATCATACGCGCCAAAGGAATGCCCGTCCAGTTCGCGACGACTTCCGCCACATCTTCGGCATCCACCTCTTCTTTGAGCATCTGATTATTTTTCTGAACATCCTCCAGCTTTTTCTGATCTTCCTGCAGTTCGTGATCCAGCGCCACCAGTTTGCCATAGCGGATTTCCGCGGCCTTCGCCAGATCACCCTGGCGTTGGGCGCTTGCCTCCTCCGTTTTCAGCGATTCCATCTGGCTCTTGATTTGTTGAATCTTTTTGATAACGTCCTTTTCCGCCGACCAGTGCATTTTCATCTGATCCATGCTGGATTTCAGCTCGGCCAGTTCCTTTTCAATCTTGTCACGCCTTTCCTTGGCGGTTTTGTCTGTTTCCTTTTTCAACGACTGTTTTTCAATTTCCAGTTGAATGATTTTCCGGTCAATCGTGTCGATCTCCAAAGGCATGCTGTCAAGTTCGATCCTCAGGCGCGACGCGGCCTCGTCAATCAGATCGACCGCCTTGTCCGGCAAAAACCTGTCGGCGATATAACGATGGGAAAGAGTTGCCGCGGCAATAATGGCCGAATCCTTGATCCGCACACCGTGATGCACTTCGTAACGCTCCTTAAGGCCACGCAGAATAGCAATCGTATCTTCCACCGTCGGTTCCTTGACTAAAACCGGCTGGAAGCGCCGCTCCAGAGCAGCGTCCTTTTCTATATACTTGCGGTATTCGTTCAGCGTGGTCGCGCCGACACAGCGCAGCTCACCGCGTGCCAGCGCCGGCTTGAGCATGTTGGACGCGTCCATGGACCCTTCCGCCGCGCCAGCACCAACCATGGTATGGATTTCATCAATAAAGAGAATGATCTCGCCTTCAGCGCTGATGACTTCCTTTAAAACCGCTTTCAGGCGCTCTTCGAACTCGCCGCGGTATTTTGCGCCCGCGATCAAAGCGCCGATGTCCAGGCCGATTACGCGTTTGCTTTTCAGGCTTTCCGGCACGTCCCCGTTAACTATACGCTGCGCCAGCCCTTCCACAATGGCCGTCTTGCCGACGCCTGGTTCGCCGATCAGCACCGGATTATTCTTGGTTCGTCGCGAGAGCACCTGCATGACGCGACGGATTTCCTCGTCCCGGCCGATCACCGGATCAAACGTACCTTTGCGCGCCAGTTCGTTAAAATCCCTGGCGTAGCGTTCAAGGGCCTGATATTTGCCCTCGGGATTCGGATCGGTTACACGCTGATTGCCGCGTATATCCACCAGCACTTTAAAAATATTTTCTCTTGCAATGCCTGCCTGGCGCAGGATTTTCCCGGCCTGACCTTCCTTCTCTTCGGCTATCACAACCAGCACGTGCTCGGCGCTGATGTATTCGTCTTTAAGCTGCGCCGCTTCGGTCAGCGCTTTATCGAAAATTTTATTGAGCCTGCCGCCCAAATACACATGATCTGTGCCCGCACCTTGAACACTCGGCTGCTTTTTCAGATAACGTTCAACTTCCTGTTCTATTTTTTGCGGTGAAGCGTTCAATTTATTCAGGATGGCGCCGGCAATACCGTCTTCCTGTCTCAGAAAACAAACAAGAAGATGTTCCGGCTCAACAGTCTGGTGGCCCAGAGAGCCGGCAAGCGACTGAGCATCCTGAAGCGCTTCCTGTACTTTTAATGTGAATTTATCAAATCTCATAAATAACCTCTTTCTATTCCACTGGTTTTTCAATCGTCACAAACAGCTTGCCGTTTTTGAAAACGCTGACATTTCCCGAAGATTCGGAAATAACCATGGCCACAGCTTTGGTCACATGGGTAATGCCTGCCGCGGCAATATGGCGGCTGCCCAGTCCGGGCGGAAAATCCTTGCTTTCGAGCGCGGCGCTCAAATGCCTTCCGGCCGTGACAATTACGCCGTCGGGCTTGATGATAAAGGCACCGTCAATAGCGGCAAATTCCTTGATCGTTTCTTCCAGGTCCGGATTTAAAATATTACGCTCGTCTTCCGGATAACCGGAAAACGGATTCATAATCATCTGCCTCGAGAGCTGCAAAACTTTTTCATCATCCCCGAGCACAAAGATCGTTCCGACCTTACGGTTTTCTCTTCCCTGCGCAGCCAGTTCACAGGCGATATTCAACGCCGCGTTGAAGACCTCCGGCTGAACAGCCTCAACGACATCATTGATAAAATCGGACGTCAGGATTTCAAATTCGCGACCGACATCGATAAAGAAAATACTGTCGGCGTAACCGAATTTCGGCACGCCGGAGAGACAGATAATTTTATCTCCTTTTTTGAATTGCCCTGAAACAATGCCCTTGGCAATCGCAATTTTTATTTTACCCACACGGGTTAAATTCACACTGGGAATATCCAATTTTTTCACGTAATTTGCGAGCTTCCCCGGCAAATCTTCATCCTCTCGCATGACAAGAACAAAGTTAACAGCGGTCTTGATGTCTTCCGGCAACTCGGCCAACTCACTTTTTGCATCCACGCACACCAAAACACAATCTGCTTTGACCTCTTTGGCCAGTTTGATGGCTGACTCGATCATCGTCTTATTAACGGATTTCATTTCAATTCCTTAGCTTGTTGTGATGATAGCATAAACATTCAGAGTTTGCCTGTCAAGAAGTGGAAATTATTTACTTGACCACGAATTCACTCTTCGATACAAAGTGGTTATGCCTAATTTATTGAGGAGCCCCGAACGTTGAAGTTACCTGTCGTCACCGGCACGCTTGACTTATACATCACAGAGATTAACCGTTTCCCGCTTTTAACGCCAGAGGAAGAATTCAAGCTGGCCGTGCGTCTCAAGAAGTATAATGACATGGAAGCAGCGGAAAAGCTGATTGTTTCCAATCTGCGCTTTGTCGTCAAGATCGCCCACGAATACCGCAATTATGGCTTCAAGCTGGCCGACTTGATCCAGGAAGGCAATATCGGCCTGATTCACGCCGTGAAAAAATTTGATCCTTATAAAGGCTACCGCCTGATCTCTTATGCAGTCTGGTGGATTCGCGCCTATATTCAGAATTATCTGATCAAGTCGTGGAGTATCGTCAAGATCGGCACAACGCAGGCGCAAAGAAAACTGTTTTTTAAATTAAGCCAAGCCAAAAAGCAACTGGAGACGATATCGAAGAAGAATCCCGAATTCAGTGAAATCGCTGAATCTCTTGGTGTGAAAGGTTCAGAGGTCGCGGAAATGGATTTGCGCATGGGCACGCGCGATCTGTCGCTCAATGAATTCATCAATGACGACGGCGACACGTCCCATCTTGATTTTCTCACGCATGATGGCGACAATCAGGAAGTATCCTTGATCAAGCACGAAGAACGAAGCCTGGTCAAGCGCGATATTGCTGGCGCCCTGGCCAAACTCAATGAGCGGGAAAGCTACATCATTCAGCACCGCGTTATGGCGGATGACCCGCTGACACTCCAAGAAATCGGCGACAAATACAACATCACACGCGAACGCGCCCGTCAGATTGAAAAACAGGCGCTCAAAAAAGTGCAACTGGCGCTTCCGTATTTAAAGCCGGACAACTAAGCCCGGATCCGG
>JANYAF010000088.1 GCA_025355175.1 Deltaproteobacteria bacterium
GCATTATCGGCATAGGGCGCCTGTGTAAATGCGCTGGTGATGACGCCTTCCTTGGCCCATAGCCCGTCGGTTATTTTATTCATGAGTTCATAGTCCGACAAATTGTAGGAATGCATCCACTGGGTTTTGAAACCGAGGGAAACGCTTGTTCTAAGGGCGATAGCTGCCTGGGTAGGAGGCACAAAACCAATGACCGCTTCCGCGCCGGCTGCTTTAAGCTTCTGTATCTGCGACGAAAGATCCCGTTCGCTCGCCTCAACAGGAATGGCGGCCACTAATTCCAGTTTATTTTTTTTGAGGCGGTACTTAACCGCATCCAGTGCGACCAGCCCGTAGTCATCGTTCAGATAAAACATGGCAATCTTTTTGAATTTCTTTTTTTCAATAGCGTATTTCGCAATGATGCTGCCATCATTTTCGTATGTGGGCCACATGTTCCATAAATAGGGATTGAAGGGCTTGTAAAATGACGTCGCCCCGGAACACGGACTTATCCAGATAATCTTATTTTCGAGCAGATAGGCCTGTACGGACTGACAGCAAGCCGTGCCGACACCGCCCACGAAGGCGAATATGCCGTTTCGTTCAACCAATTCCCGCACACCGGCTACCGTCTGGGATGGATTGTACTGGTCGTCACGGATGAAGTATTTGATTTTTCTTCCAGCGATCCCGCCTTCTTCATTGACGATATCAAAAGCGAGCTTGCTGCCGCGCGCAACAGCACCCCAGGGCGCCGCGGGACCTGTCTGCGGACCCCATTGGCCGATTCGTATTTCTTTGTCATCGAAGCCTCTTTCCTCTGCGGCCTGCCCTGTGTAAGCCAGCAGGAAAACGGCAAACATGGCGACAAGCATTACTCCCGTTATTTTTTTCAGATCCATAGCCTTTCCTCCTTCTTTTTGGTTGACGTGCTAAAATGGTTGTTTCTTACCGCTAACAAATGCCTTTGATACGGGGAAAGACCTTTCATGCCGCAGGCACGATATGGACATCCTCGCCTCTGGTAATAGAAATTTCAGCTTTTATACCACCGTCCTCCCTCTTTCAGAAAAATAAATCCTATATTGATCTCCGATCGCTTTTGGGTAGGGGAATGTAAAAAAGTCACTTCCACTTCGACCTGGGCAATCTTATCAACAGCGGGATAGGTTTTGCGATCCTCCTGTTTCTGAATATAGCTAACCCGTATGATGCGATAGGCTACGATACGGTCCGGCAATTGCCGGGCCTGTGCCTGGTATTGCTCGTAGTTGTGGGTCACCGTATAGGAAGAAGAAGGTGCAAAACAGGCATAAACCGCTGGATAATCTCTGCGGATTTCGGCATCAAGAAAGCTGCGGGCAGCCTTTAGGACTGCTTTTGCCTCTATGTCGTTCTGCGATCCGCTCCGGGCGCTTTCGGGAACGGCAAAAAACATGATGACGGCGAGAATGAAATAAACCCCGGCTGTTAACCCTCTTTTTGCTGATTTCTTATGATAGCCTTTGCCTGTCATCCATTATACCTTTTTGACATAGTGTTTAGCGAAAAGACCACTGGGGCGGATACAGAGAACCAGAACGATCACGACGAAAGCCGTTATGGGTTTCCACGCCGGCCAGGCATAGCCGAAAAAGTTTTCCAGGAGACCGAGAATTGCACCGCCGATCAACACACCGGGAATGCTCATGAGTCCGCCCAGCACCGCAGCGGCAAAAGCCCGGAGGAACGGCTCCATCATGAATTGAGGATCCAGAATGGCCTTGGCGGATAAAAGTAGGGCGGCGATCAGGCCAATCACCGAACTGAAGGCCCAGGCGAAGGCAAAGACGTGATCCGTTTGGATGCCCATTATTTTAGCAGCATGCTTATTTTGCTGCGTTGCCCGCATAGCCGTTCCCAGTTTGGTGTACTTGAAGAAAAGAAAAAGGAACGTCATGATGATGGCGGCAATGACAAAAACAGCTATGGCCCACTCGCTAATAATGAAACCTTTAATCGGTTCGTAAGTCACTTTGTAGGAGACGGGAAGAGAAAATGCCTGTTGCTCGGCGCCCCATTTCCAGCTTGCCAGTCCCATCAGGAGCAACTCCGCCCCCAGTGTGATAACGATGAGGCCAAGCAGGGTGGGATTTTTTGCAGGGCGTATGAAAAAAAACTCAATAAAGACACCCAGAAGAGCCGCAAAGACCAGTGCTATGAGAAAAGCCAGCCAGAAGGGGCAGTGGTAAAACGTCAAAACATGAAAAGCGATAAAAGTGGAAAACATGGACATTTCGCCCGCGGCAAAGTTGACCACTTCTGAGGTCTTGTAGATGATAACAACGGCCAGACCGAAAAGACCGTAGCAGGCCCCCATGGCCAATCCTTCAATTATCAGCTGTCCTACCGGCATATTCCCCCCTATTATTCGTCTTTAAAAAGGCCATGTCTTCCAGTATTTCTTTACTCTGATCCAGGCGCCGAATATTCCCATGGGCTCGAACAACATAATACCGATCATCACCAGACCTAGAGCTATGGCGCTGAGGTTGTCCATCCCCGTAATCGACAACCACCTCTGCGAAATAGCAACCAGGAAGTCACCCACATAAGGAACTTCCCGAACGTTTTTGAAGAGGGCATACATCAGATAGGTAATGAATGCGGCGCCTGTTATGGACCCCATCACCGAACCCAACCCGCCGACGACAATCATGACGAGGAAGTAGATCGAAAGCAGCATATTGAATGTGACGGGATCAAAAAAGCCGAGAACAAAGGCGAAGAGCCCTCCGGCGATCCCGGCATAAAAGGCGCTCACGGCAAAAGACAGGGTTTTGTAAATGGTCAGGTTGATACCAATGACTTCAGCGGCGATGTCACTGTCGCGGATGGCGACAAAAGCACGGCCTACTTTTGTTTTTAAAATATTGATCGCCCCCAGAACCATGACAATCGTGAAAAACAAGATAAGGTAATATTTACTCATATCTGATTTCAGAATTAAGCTCCAACCCAGCTTCGGTATCCCTACATCCAAAGGAGGCGCAGACAAGCCGGTCCGGCCTCCAAAGAGGTCCGTATGTCCAATGATATGCATAATAGCCAGACCAAAAGCGAGCGTGGCAATCGTCAGATAGGGGCCTTCCAGTCTCAGCGCCGGTAATCCCAATATGAAACCAAAAAAAGCGGCGATAAAAGCCGCGATAATGATGGCGGGGAAAAAAGGGATACCCAGTTTGGTCATGAGAAGCACCGTCGCATAGGCGCCAATCGCGAAGAAGCCGGCATGTCCCAGTGAAATTTGCCCGGTTGATCCGACCAGAATATTGAGGCCCACGGCAAGAATGACATGGACCATGATGAGATTGATAAGGTATAGATGGTAGTTTGATGCAAAGAGGGGGATCGTTAAGAGCCCGACCATAAGACAGATTGTCCAGAAAAGAATGGTGCCGCTCTTGAAAAGTTCAACATCCTCGTAATACGCGCGCTTCATGTCCATCTGATCACCGCCCCTACTATACAATAGAGTTGATTACATCTGTTTCAGCTTCCGTTTCCGTTTCCGTTGACGTCCGAGGAATCCTATAGAAATTGAGAAAGCGTGTCAAGGCAAATTGGCTATTAGCGATACGATTTGGTTGAGGCAGCAATTTAAATCTCTCCGGGTCATATTCCCCGAAGCTTGCTTCGAATAGATTTGTATGAGATGCTTTTTATGTGAGCGAATATATTCATAAGAGCCATAATGTATCCGTCTTATTGTATCATCTGGTATGTCCAGCGAAGTATCGG
>JANYAF010000126.1 GCA_025355175.1 Deltaproteobacteria bacterium
CAATTCCGTAATGACAATGCTTTCACGATCATTACGGGCATTCTTTTCAATCAGCGCCCGCGCCCGCAGCCGGATGACGCCGCGCCCGGTTTTGTATGCCGATAAAATGCCTTCCCGGCCATTGATGAATCCGGCGGTCGGGAAATCTGGCCCGTGAATATGCTTCATCAGTTCTTCAATGATTATTTTGGGATTGTTGATGAGCGCAATGGCGCCATTGATGATTTCCGTCAAATTGTGCGGCGGAATATTGGTCGCCATACCGACGGCGATGCCCGATGATCCGTTCAGCAACAGGAGTGGAAGGCGCGTCGCCAACAGCGACGGCTCCATCAGTGATTCATCATAGTTGGGCACGTAATCGACCGTGTCTTTTTCCAGATCGGCCATGACTTCTTCGGAAATGCGCGCCAGGCGGCTTTCCGTATAACGCATGGCGGCCGGAGGATCACCGTCAATCGAGCCGAAGTTACCCTGCCCATCAATCAGCATGTAGCGCAGAGAAAAATCCTGCGCCATACGCACCAGCGTGTCATAGATCGCCGTATCGCCGTGCGGATGATATTTACCCATGATATCGCCGACGATGCGGGCGCATTTTTTATAGGGTTTATTGTGGCGGTAGCCCGTTTCATACATGGAAAATAAAATGCGGCGATGCACGGGTTTGAGGCCGTCGCGCACATCGGGGAGTGCCCGGCCAATGATGACGCTCATGGCGTAATCCATGTAGGATTTTTTCATTTCATCTTCTATATTCACCAGGGTCTGCTTATGGTGGATATCACGTTCCATTTTGTTCCTTCCTCTCTTGGGGTTACACAAACCGGCCAAAACTAAAAACCGGTGTAATCGTTTTATTTCAGGTTGCTGCTAGATGTCCAAATTGGAAACATGCAGGGCATTTTGATAGATGAAGTCGCGCCTGGGCTCCACCTGATCGCCCATCAGAGTGGTGAAAATTTGATCGGCCATAACCGCATCTTCGACACCTACTTGCAGCAGTGTGCGCTTTTCAGGATTCATTGTAGTTTCCCAGAGTTGTTCCGGGTTCATTTCACCCAAGCCCTTGTAACGCTGAAGGGTCAGACCTTTCTTGCCCAAGCCGATGAGATGATCAACCAGAGCGCGGGCGGTAGGCAGAATGATTGGTGTGGCTGATTCATCAGACTGATCGCGGTAAGGAGGCTCACCCAGTATAGACACCTGCCCTAATAAGGTTCTGATCTCTCCAAACTGTGGTGTGCGGAATATCTCCCGGTCGACGCAGGTGGTAAATATATTTCCGTTATTTTTGAGATCAAACACCATTTTATAACCACCGTGATCGGGATCATCTTCAATCCGGTAATCGGCAACCAGTTCACTGCCCAGAGCAACAACCGTTCTGCCCGCAATTTTCAAAAGCTCGCTTTCAGTTTGAAACGTCTCATCGACTAACGAGGGATCTCCGGCCACAATACGGATGATATTCCGGTCGCGATGTTCCTTTTCAAAACGGTCCAGCAAGTCTCCAATGCGCATGATTTTTTTAATCAGGGCCAGCAGTTTATTGCCGGTGACGGGAAACGGAGTGCCGTCGCCCATCAATAAATTGACTTTATTGACGCCGTTTTCCAGAATATAGCTTCTCATCTGATCTTCATTCTGGATGTAGAGTTCCTTTTTCTTATCCACCACTTTATAAAGCGGCGGCTGAGCGATAAACAAATAACCTCTTTCAATCAATTCCCGCATCTGGCGGAAAAAGAAGGTCAGAAGCAGCGTGCGAATATGCGCGCCATCCACGTCGGCATCGGTCATGATAATCACTTTATGATACCGCAATTTACTGACGTCATAATCGTCGGGGCCAATACCCGCTCCAAAGGCTGTAACCATCGTTTTGATTTCTTCATTTTGCAGCATTTTATCGAAACGCGCTTTTTCCACATTGAGAACTTTACCGCGCAACGGTAAGATCGCCTGATTCTTCCGATCCCTGCCCTGTTTGGCCGAACCACCGGCCGAATCTCCCTCGACCAGATAAATTTCACTGAGCGCCGGATCTTTTTCCTGACAGTCGGCCAGTTTTCCGGGAAGAGCGCCTACTTCCAAAGCGCTTTTGCGACGGGTCAACTCACGGGCGCGGCGGGCTGCATCACGGGCGCGGGCTGCTTCCATGCATTTATTAAGAATCTGTTTGGCGATGGACGGATTTTCTTCCAGGTAAGAACCGATTTTTTCGTAAACAATTCCTTCGACCAGACCGCGCACATCGGAGTTGCCCAGTTTTGTTTTGGTTTGTCCTTCAAATTGAGGATTTTTTACTTTGATGCTGATGACACAGGCCAGACCTTCGCGTAAATCCTCGCCACGCAACGATTCCTTGCCGTCTTTAATGATTTTGTTGGTGGTTGCGTAGTTGTTAAACACACGGGTCAGCGCCGAGCGGAAACCAACCATATGCATGCCGCCTTCAACGGTGTTAATGCTGTTGGCAAAAGAGAATATATTTTCCAGATACGTTTCATTATATTGCAATGCAACTTCAACCGCACAGTCTTCCCGGGCGCCGGTCACATAAATCGGATCTTTATGTAATACTTTTTTATTACGATTGATATATTCAACAAAAGAAACAATGCCGCCCTTATATAAAAATTCTGCCGATTTATCAGATCGTTCATCCACCAGTGTGATTTTTACACCGGAATTAAGAAACGCCAACTCCCTCAAGCGGTTGGCAATCACATCAAAACTAAATTCCGTTTCTTCAAAAATTTCATCATCGGGTAAAAAAGCGACCTTTGTGCCGCGTCCTCTGGTTTTTCCCACCATCTGCAAAGGTCCATCCGGGACGCCTATTTTATAGGTTTGCCGATATACATTTCCGTCCCGACGAACTTCCAGTTCACAGGTCTTGGAAAGGGCGTTCACGACAGACACACCAACGCCATGTAGACCTCCTGATATTTTATATGTCTCATTAGAAAACTTACCACCGGCATGCAATCTGGTCATGGCCACTTCCGCAGCCGACACACCCTCTGTTTTATGAATATCAACCGGAATGCCACGGCCGTTATCATCCACCACAATACTATTATCAACTCGTATTTTAACAGAAATAGTATCACAAAATCCAGCTGCCGCTTCGTCAATACTATTATCAACAACTTCATACACCAAATGGTGTAATCCTTCTTTACTGGTAGAACCGATATACATCGCAGGTCTTTTGCGAACAGCCTCCAAACCTTCTAAAACTTTAATACTATCAGCGTTATACGTCTCTGTCATAGCAGCTTTTTTAACTCCTTAAACCCATTCCACTTTCTAATTTTACATCTAATAATTTTTTTATATTTTTAACGGCATCACAATACATAAATAATTATCGCCTTCTGCCGGTTTGATTAAAGTTGGTTTTAATCCAGCCCCTACTTCCATGATAATGTTTTCCATAGATATCACTGAAACGGCATCAATAACATAATTCACATTGAACCCAACATCCATATCTTCCCCAGTATAACCAATGTCAATTTCTTCTGTCGCTTCACCAACATCCAAGTTTGTTGAATTAAGAGTCATTTTTCCGGATGTAAAAGATATAATCACACCACTGTAACGTTCTGAAGAAACAACATTCATTCTTTTTAAAGCATGAAGAAATAATTCTTTATCCAGGGTCACGCTCACGCCTTTTTCTGCGGGGATTACTCTTTTATAATCAGGATAATCAGCATCCACCAGATTGACTTTTAGAATAGTATTCTCTGTTTTCACCACAAACATATTTTTATGAATGCCGACACTGACATTTTCATGAACATCTGTTAATTTTTTTACTTCCATTAATCCTTTACGAGGAATAATAATCCCTTTGGTCATCTCGAGACAGGGCTCCGCAGTATCGGCTTTGGCAACCGCCAGCCTGTGCCCATCCGTCGCTACCATCCGCCAGGTATGAGTCGTTCCGTCAGAAGTTGTTTCCAGTAAAACACCATTTAGATTCTTCCTACTTTCATCAAAAGCCATCGCAAAAGATGTTTTATTAATTAAATCCTTAATGGCTGATCCGGGAATGTTAAAAAACTGTACATTCTCGCTGTCCGCAACACTGGGAAAATCATCCGCGGAAAGCCCTGGTATTTTATAAACAGCCCTTTGACACGTCACTTTTACGATATTATTAGCGCTTTTTGTAAAATGAATAATATCTCCCTGAATTTCTCTGACCATCTCGTAAAGTTTTTTAGCAGATAGGGTAATTTCCCCTTTTTCCGCTATATCCGCGTCATAATCAGAAATAAGGCTAATCTCACGATCCGTGGCAATAATTTTCAGTTTGTTGTGCTCTGTTTTTAAAAGCACATTATTTAAAATGGGTGTTGTTGTCTTTTTCTCGACAATCCCTAAGGTTTTTTGAATACCATCCAAAAAGGTATTTCTATTGATTTTAAATTCCATCATCGCCTCCCCTTATATTATTTCTTTTTTATTTTTTCTCTTTAATATAAAGAATTAGTATTAGTAATAAGCCTTGTGGATATGTTGATTACTATATTTTTTACTATTATTTCAGTCCTCTTTACTTATAAACCTTGTGGAAGAAATGTTGAAATCCCTACGACGTTTTATTGATAACACTGTCTTCAATATCCTGAACCATCTTTTTAAAATTTAAATCGGAGTCTATTATATTTAAAATTTTATTATTAGCGTAAATCACAGTTGAATGATCGCGGCCGCCAATTTTTTGACCAATATCCGGGTATGAGAAATTTGTTAATTTCCTGGCGAGATACATCGATATTTGCCTGGCTAAAACGAGATTTTTGTTTTTATTATGGGCTTTAATATCCGCAATTTTTATATTCATTCGACCTGCGACCACTTTAATAATTTCTTCCACGCTAACTTCTTCTTTATTATTATGTTTAACCAGTTTTTTCAGCACCTCCTTCACCAAATCCAAATCAATTTCTCTGTTAGTGAGAGAAGAGTAAGCGGAAATGCGGATCAAAAAACCTTCCAACTCTCTAATATTAGACTCGACATTGGAAGCAATATAATGAGCAACGGCAGGCGATAATTCAAGTTTACTTTCCTGCATTTTTTTTTCGATAATCGCAATTTTCGTTTCTATTTCAGGAAGTTGAATATCAGCTATCAATCCCCACTCAAACCGGGATCGCAATCTTCCCTCTAAATTGGGGATGTCTTTTGGAAATTTGTCGCTGGTGACAACAATCTGCTTACCGGAATCGTGTAAGGTATTGAATGTATGAAAAAATTCTTCCTGGGTCCTGTCTTTTCCCGCCAAAAACTGAATATCGTCAATCAAAAGACAGCCGATATTACGGTATTTTTCACGAAATTTTGGCATCCGGTCATAACGGATCGAATTAATCATTTCATTCATAAAGGCTTCCGCCGAGACATACATGACATTTAAATCAGGATGAGATGCGTTTGTCATCAGACCAATCGCATTGAGCAGATGAGTTTTTCCTAAACCTGAACCGCCGTAAATAAAAAGAGGGTTATAATTTTTTGCCGGCTGCTTGGCCACGGCGATGGAGGCGGCATGAGCAAACTGGTTGGATGGACCGATCACAAATCGGTCGAACGTATAGTTGCTGTTTAAAAAGGAAATATTTTTATTCCTGGCAACCGGAGCAGACTCGTGATGATTTTGGCCCTGCTCAAAAGGCAGTACGGCAGCTTCCTGCTTTTTTTCCTTATCTTTACTCAACATAAAATCAATATCAACACTGATGCCGACTACACTGTGTAGAGAGTTTTTAATCAGGGACAAATAATTATCCATCAGCCAGTCCTTAAAAAATTTATTAGGGACGGCCAATTGGACACATTTATCTTCCATTACTACGATTTTGATAGGTTTTATCCAGGTATCAAAATTCTGCTTTGATACTTTTTCCTGAATGATTTTAGTGGCTTTATCCCAAACAGATTCCATTATAAACCTTTTATAAACAATGCTATCAACAATTGTTGATAAGTCTTTTTGTGACTTTAATCCCGCTGTTGCGGGACGAGCGTTAATTCTTCGCAGCTTACGGCGATATAATGACGTTCATTTCATACCTCGACAGCGAGCTCGCGAAGTGGTTGATTTACAATTCATCCAAAAGGTAACGCGCCAGACGGTTCAGTTCATCCATGGAGGTGTAGGTAATTTCAATTGCGCCTTTTTTGGCTGAGCCTTTAAGTTGCACCCGGGCCATACATTTTGTCGTCAATGACTTTTCCAGATCCGCCATAAAACGATCTTTAACAATGGCCTTTTTTCCTTCAGGTTTTTGTTTTAACTTAGTAATTAACTTTTCAGTTTCCCGGACATTGAGTTCTCGCTTCAAAATAATGTCCAGGGCCGCAAGTTGTTCTTCTTGTGAGGTCAGCGCCAAAAGACTGCGTGCGTGGCCCGATGTGATTTTTTTCCCCATCAGAGCTGTTTTGGCTTTGGCCGGCAACTTTAAAAGCCGGACTGTGTTGGCAATGGTCGAACGGTCTTTACCGACCTGGGCGGATATTTCTTCCTGGGATAGATTAAATTTTTCGATCAACGTCACATAAGCGTCCGCTTCTTCCAGGGGATTGAGCTCTTCGCGCAGCAGATTTTCAATCAAGGATAATTCAGCGGCCTCTCTGTCGGAAGCTTTCCGAATAACAATCGGCACATCCTTGAGACCTGCTGCTTGCGCCGCGCGCCAGCGTCTTTCTCCGGCGATAATTTCAAATCCCTGTTCGGCCTTGCGGACAACAATCGGCTGAATGATGCCGCTTTGTTTGACAGAAGCGATCAGTTTCTTTTGTTCTTCGTCATTAAAATTTTTACGGGGCTGGTATTGATTCGGACGCAACTCCTCAATTCCACAGCTGTTGGCGGTTATTTTTTTGCCGGTATCACTGTCGAGCAGATCCGAAAAAATAGCGCCAAGTCCTTTACCCAGTGCGTCTTTTTTTTGCGCCATTTATCTTTCCCCCTGAAGAATTTCCCGTGCCAGCTCCATATAGGCAATTGCTCCGCGCGATTTAATATCATAAAGAATTATAGGCAAACCGTGACTGGGGCTTTCCGAAAGCCGCACATTGCGCGGAATGATCGTTTTAAAAACCTTATTGCCCAGATGTTTGCGGACATCTTCCATCACGCGATGTGACAATGAATTACGCACATCGAACATTGTCAATAAAATGCCGCCTAAGGCTAATTCCGGATTTAAGTTAGCTTTTACTAATTTCACGGTGTTGAGTAAGTATCCCAATCCTTCCATGGCAAAATACTCACACTGTAAAGGAACTATCAAAGAGTCTGCCGCGACGAGAGCATTGACCGTCATGAAGCCAAGTGACGGCGGGCAATCAATTACTATAAAGTCGTAAGCCCTGTCCAGCGATTTTAATATCTGACGCAGGCGGACTTCGCGGTCCTCCAGGTGAACAAATTCAACTTCCAGACCAATCAGATCCTGGTTGGACGGAATCATGTCCAGATTGGGGAGAGCCGTCTGCACAATAACCGAATCCAGTGTGGCCTGCCCGATCATGGCATGATAAAAATTCGATTTATCATAGCGCATTCTGTTGATACCGAGACCGCTGGTGGAGTTGCCCTGCGAGTCAGCGTCAATGAGCAATGTTTTCTTATTTGCCGCGGCCAGAGAGGCGGATAAATTAATAGCTGTCGTCGTTTTACCGACGCCGCCTTTTTGATTTGCGATGCATATGATTTTATTCATTATTTATGTGTAAGTCTTCCGAAGATTCCTTTTGGAAAAACCTGTGCAAGAACTAACATAAAAAATGGGTTTTTAGAAGGCTTTTTTACGTTATTTTGCCTTTTGGAAGATAATAATTTTTCGCGGCGGACCTAAAAGCGGCATAATTATATCATGCTGAAATACTTGACATATTTTAGATTCATTTTCACCAGTCAAGGCCGCGTCCAATTCAGCGGAAACATCCGGTCCTTTTAAAGTTATCAACAACCCGCCCGGGGCGAGAAAATAGTCTCCCAGCGGCAGCAAATCTGGCAGTTTGAACGTGGCCCGGGAGATCACCACATCGAATTTTTCCCGCCATGTTTCCGTCCGGACAACATTTTCCGTGCGGTCATGAAGTGTTTGTGCCTGGTCAAGGTTCAAGGAGCGAATGATGTGCTTTAAAAAAGACACTTTTTTGCGATTGGTTTCCAGGAGATATAGTTGTATAGACGGCAGGGCGATTTTTAAAGGAATGCCGGGAAAACCAGCGCCGCAGCCGATGTCGATCAGACGGGACTGAGGTTTGGTGATAAATGGCGCGGCGGAAAGCGAATCCAGAAAGTGGCGGGTGACGATTTCACCGGCCGTGCTTTCAGAAATTAAATTGATTCGGGTGTTCCATTGTAAAAGTTCTCTTTGATAAAGGTCAAAGGAGACAAGCTGATCATCACCAAGTTCGACTCCCAGAAGCTTTGCGCCTTTATGTAGTAAAAGCATATCCGGATTCATGCTGAGAGAAATAACAAAAAACAGGCATCACCGCAAATGATAAATTAATGAACCTTCCATATTACCAGATTTTATTTACCCGCCAGATTCCTGAAATGCAGGGCCATTGGGATGGTGCCCTCTGGCAACAGGCAGAATCGTTGTCTGTGGGCTGTTTTCGTCCAGAAGGAAGCGATCACCGGCCGCAAACACAATGTAAGCTGCTGTATGATGATCGAAACATTTATGGAATATTCCGAGTGGAAGATCGGTATGTCCGCTGCGCTCACACGCAATTTCAAAGTGATGTCTGGAAAGACAGTTGTGTGGAATTTTTTGTGCAGCCGAAAGAAGGCCTTGGGTATTTTAATTTCGAGTTTAATTGCGGCGGCGCGCTATTAGCGTCTTATGTGACCAACCCGGAACGTGTCGAGGGGTGGCTTAAACAATCCGCGCCTCTAATGCCGGATGACGACGGGCAAATCCGGCGCTTCGCCAGCCAGCCGCCTGTTGTTGACCCGGAGATTGTCCAGCCGCTTGTCTGGACTTTGGAATTTTCTATCCCCTTTACCTTGCTGGAAAAATATGCCGGGCCGCTAGGAACCATCAAAGATCAAACCTGGCGGGCCAATTTTTATAAATGCGGCAATGCAACCTCCCATCCCCACTGGGTTTCATGGGCGCCGCTTTCCTACCGAAACTTCCACGATCCGTCAAGTTTCGGACAACTGGTTTTTGAATAATAAGCGATTGGTTTTTTCTTGTCATAACCTTTCAGGTCAAGCGTTCCGCGCAAGTGAAGCGCGACACGGAATCCAGGAAGATCAATTTTTTTTGTGGGGAGATAAATATTTACAAAAAAATGGGTTCTCCAAGATTTTCTTTCAAGAAATACGTGGTTATGATATTCAGGTCGTCAATTCATCGGCCGTTGAATGGTTATCGCCGTTTCGCTATTTCGTTAGCAGAAGGAAGAAAAATTAATGGCTGAAAAAATTATTACCATAAGATGGGAAGGTCCTTTCAATTTCAAAAAGGTCGTGGATGATTATTACCTCGATACCGACGACAGAAGCGATTTTGGATTATATCAAATATATGGGCCGCACCGCCTGTATTTAAACAAAAAAAGACCATTGGCGACAAATGTTTTACTTTATATAGGCAAGACAGTTTCCGGAAGTACTTTCTCCGGCAGAATTAAAAAGCATGGATTTTGTCATTTGCCGGAGCATGAAATTTATCTGGGTAGAATTGAAGATCCACAATATGACCAAAATTTTGAAGTGTGGGAGCATGATGTTGGAGATGCAGAAAAAATTCTTATCAACAGGTATTCTCCCTCTTATAACGCAAATCTTACAGGCGATCTACGAGGCGATCAGTTGCATAGTTCTAAATGCACCATTATTAATATTGGTGCAATGGCGGACTTGGAAGAAACAATTCAATCAGAGGATGTTGTTTATTGACGAATTTATCCACTTGACTTACTAATACTCCTAAACGGCTCTTTTAACTTATTGTCCAAATGTGTGATGGCTGCTGGTTTTCCGGTGCTGCTTTCGGATGATTCGGATTAAAAGTGAACAAAATCCCTGATGGTTTCTATAATGCCGTCGTGTCCAGAGTCATTTAACCGGAAAATTTTTACATCGAGCGACTTGATGCCTTGAAGCTCTGCCGGCGCGTGTGCATCAACGATGACGAGAAGTTTTTTGTCCGAATCGTCGCAGGTATGGTTCTGTATGTAGAGATACTGTTGCCAAAAGCGAGTCGCGAAAATGCTTTCATCAACAACGGTAATATCTCTATAGCAATCTCTCAACAACACAGGTTCGTGAATTTTGTTCAAGAAACCGTAGCCGATTTTTCCGGCACACATGTTTATTTGTCGATTCAAATCAATGTTTTGAGTCAGGCATAAAACTTTCCGATTCCACCCCTCAGATGAATCATGCCGGAAAAAGTAAAACGAAATTCGATCATATAAAGTTGTTAATGATGGAAAAGGAAGACAATGCTTTAAAGATTTCCATCCGACAATTCTCTTCATGACGCCTCCTTAATTCATTTCAAGAAAAGCGCTGGAATATTCTTATCCAGCGTTTTTCTCATCTGCTTTATTGTTTGAACAATTTTTCGAATAGTTTCAGGACTATTCATGTCCATTTGACAGACATATTGGCTTTTGGAAAGCGGCAAGTCGGATAGGCGATCAATGATGATGCAGGGAACATCGCCGCCCGCTGAATCAATACCTTCAAAATAATCCTTCCAGATACTGCGCCCGACAATATTTCTGTCCACTATTTTCACAAATGAACCTATGGCGCAAATGTCAATGCTTCCAGGCTCGCCATAGAACGCCGTGCAGTCAATGTCTCCGGCTAACTGCTCTATCGCCAGGCGCAACCGTTCATGGTCAAACTGGCAGAAAATGTTTCGGAGCCACCAAGTACTCAAACCCGCTGATCCCAATTTTTTCATTGTTCCTCCTCTTTGGAATTTGATTTAGCTCTACGGCTTTATGAGGGCGTTTTGTGCGAATAGAAAAAATCGGGTCAAATTAAATCTCTCCGGGTCATATTCCCCGAAGCTTGCTTCGAATAGATTTGTATGAGATGCTTTTTATGTGAGCGAATATATTCATAAGAGCCATAATGTATCCGTCTTATTGTATCATCTGGTATGTCCAGCGAAGTATCG
>JANYAF010000128.1 GCA_025355175.1 Deltaproteobacteria bacterium
CCGCGCTTATCCGGGAACCAACGGATCAGGGTTGCAATGGGCACAACGTAGGTCAAACCGTTACCGATACCGGCGATGACGCCATACCCGAAAAGCAGAAACCAGAAGTTTCCAGAATACAGGGCCACGCCACCCAATAAAACGCCAACGCCGTAAAAGCATGCGCCGAGTGTCGCAACAAACTTGGGACCTTTCTTATCTACCAGCATGCCGCCGAATGCCGCGGAGATACCGATGACACCGATGATTAACATAAAGACACGCGATACTACCTTTACTTCCCAGCCATGCAGGGCCGCAATGGGTTTGACAAAAACTGACCATGCGTAAACGGTGCCCAGAATCAGCATGATGACGATGCCGGCTGCAGCAAGCGCCCATCGCTTACTCTCCAAATTTTCATTAGCCATATTTTAATTCCTCCCTTGCCTTTCATAAAAGGCTAAAAATGTATTTGGTGACACTTTAAGAAAACATCCGTGTTTTGAGACAAATGGTTTTTTATCGTGTCGAAAACAACTAAATGACCTGCGTCTTATACATAAAGAATATGCCCCTGGCAATGGGCATATTCGGTTTTTCATTATGTTTTATTTACCATAAGTGTTTTAATCCCGCTGTTGCGAGACGAGCGTTAATTCTCCGCAGCGAACTCGCGAAGTGGTTGATTGGCCCTTGGTGGTTATACCGCCGCCAATTTCACCGCGCAGACTTTGTATTCCGGTATCTTGCCTGTCGGGTCCAAAGCCGGATTGGTCAGAAGGTTAACCGGTGCATTCGCAAAATGGAAGTTCATAAAGATGGTGCCCGGCGCGCTCTTTTGTGTAATGTGGGCTTTGGCTTCCACTGTGCCGCGTCTGGACGTGACCTTGACCATTTGACCATCGGCAATGCCGGAATTTTCGGCATCGATCGGATTGATTTCGACCAGGCTTTCGGGACAGCGTTCGGAGGGACCGACAGCGCGTGTCGTCATTGTGCCGGTGTGGTAATGATAAAGCACGCGTCCCGTAGAAAGCAGAAAAGGATAATCCTTATCCGGCAGCTCATTGGGTGGTATGAATTCAATGGCCGTAAACAGGCCCAGACCCCGGGAGAATCGGTCTTTATGGAGAAACTTTGTACCCTTGTGGTCATGCGTGGGGCAGGGCCATTGCAAGCCTTCTTTTTCAATGCGCTTATACGTGATGCCTGCGTAACTGGGGGTGACGGTGGTGACTTCTTCAAAAATTTCTTTCGCCGAAGTATAGTGCATTGGATAACCCATTTTATTGGATAGGCCGGCGATGACTTCCCAGTCTGTTTTAGCCTCCCCAGGTGGTTCAATCGCTTTGCGCACACGCTGAACGCGTCGTTCGGTGTTGGTAAAGGTGCCGTCTTTTTCGGCAAAGCTCGCTACCGGCAGTACGACATCGGCGATTCGCGCCGTTTCGGTCAGGAAGATGTCCTGAACAATCAGTAAATCCAAATTCTGGAGTTCTTTTTTTACATGATGCAGATCGGGATCGGAAAGCAGCGGATTCTCACCCATGACATAAACCGCCTTGATCGCGCCGCTGCCGGCACCGGCCATGATTTCCATCAAGGTCAATCCGGGTTTGGAGGAAAGTATCGCGCCCCAGGTTGCTTCAAATTTCTTGTGGGCATCTGCATTAGCGACCTGCTGGTAGGCCGGATAAACATTGGGCAGAGCGCCCATATCGCATGCCCCTTGTACGTTATTCTGGCCGCGCAGCGGGTTGACGCCACCGCCTTCAATGCCGACGTTGCCACAAAGCATGGCGAGGTTAGCGGTACTCTTTACGTTATCCGTACCACTGATGTGTTGGGTGATTCCCATGGCGTAAATGATGCTTGCGCGGTTGGCTTTGGCATACATCCGGGCGGCCTTCTGCAAATCTTCCACCGGCACACCGGAAATGTTTTCGACATATTCCGGTGTACATTTGGCCACAACCGCTTTGAGGGCATCGAATCCTTCGGTTCGTTCAGCTACATATTCCTTGGCATAAAGGCCTTCTGCGATAATCACATTCAGCAAGCCGTTGAAAACCGCCACATCCGTTCCCGGTTTTTGTCTCAGCCAGATGCTGGCGTATTTGACTAAATCAATTTCCCGCGGGTCGATGACGATCAGCTTGGTTCCGTGCTGTTTGACCGCCCGCTTGATTTTCATGCCGATAACCGGATGATTTTCCGTCGTGTTGGTTCCCGTCGCCAGAATCAAATCCGTGAATTCCAGTTCATCAATCGAATTGGTCATTGCTCCACTGCCGAATGTGGCGGCCAGACCGGCCACCGTTACGGAGTGTCAGAGACGGGCGCAGTGATCGACATTATTGGTGCCGATGACCGCTCTCAGAAATTTCTGAAAGAGATAATTTTCTTCATTGGAGCAACGCGCAGAAGCGAGACCGGCAATACTGTCCGGACCGTTTGCGTTTTTGATGGCGGAGAGTTTATCAGCGATGAACGTATAAGCTTCATCCCAGGTGACTTCTTTTAAATCTTCATTTTTTTTATAACGGATCAACGGTTTCTTCAGGCGGTCGGGATGGGATACGAAATCCATGCCGAAGCGGCCTTTCACACAAAGACTGCCGTCATTGGGTTGACCGTATTCGCGGTTGCCCATGACTTTGACGATTTTATTGTCTTTGGTGTATAGATCCATCTGGCAGCCAACGCCGCAATAGGTGCAAGTCGTGCGGACTTTATCCAATTCCCAGGGGCGGCCGCCGAACTTGGCCTGTTTGAAGGTAATGGCGCCCGTTGGACACACCTGAAGGCATTCACCGCAGAATACACAGGCTGAGTCAATGTAATCTGCATCGAAAGCGGGGCCGACTTTGGCGTAAGAGCCGCGCATGGCGAAATCCAAAACTTCGTTGACCTGGATTTCATTGCAGGCGCGAATGCAGCGGCCGCAAAGGACGCACTTGTTCAGATCGCGATGGATCATAGTGTTGCTGTTATCCGGCGCATAACTCGGAGGTTCGATATTGAAACGCGGTTTATCAATTTTCAGCCAGTAAACCAGATTTTGCAATTCGCACTGGCCGTTTTGCTCACAGGTCAGACAATTATGATCGCCGGATGACCATAATAATTCGACAATCATCTTCTGGGCGGCGCGAACCGCTGGTGTACTGGTGCGAATTACCATACCCGGACTGATCGGCATGCAACAGGAAGCAACCAAACTGCGAGCATTTTCCACTTCCACAACACAAACGCGGCAGGCGCCCACATTGGTTGTGTTTTGATAGTGGCAGAGGGTCGGTATGAAAATACCGATGCTCTTGGCGCATTCCAGAACGGTTTGTCCCGGCTTAGCCGAAACTTCCTGCCCGTCAATGGTAATCGTAATCTTTTTTTCCATTTATCTTCTCCAATCTTATAAAGGTAAATATCTGATGCTGTTGCTAAAAAGCTCGGAAGAGTTATATTAATTTACTGTAAAACTTATAGGCGCAACCGGTTGTTTTGTCAATTATGTCAATAATGTCATAATGATTTATATCAATTCTGACTACTATTTTTTCAGGGGGAGGCGCTGAAAAATGGAGAGACTGATGTTGTCAAATGGCAGGGAAGTATTATATTATAACCTCGAATATTTGAAATAAGGAGTATTTATGGCATCGGGTGCGAAAAACAATTCTTACAGAGAAAATGTTGAAAAAATCAGCAAATTATCTTTTGCCGTGGGCGTGTATCGTCCACCCAGTGAAGGGGGGAGTGCCTCAATTTTATTACGGATAACGGAAAATTGCCCGTGGAATAAGTGCACATTTTGCGAGATGTACAAGGGGCAACCCTTTGTTTATCGTCCCGTCGAGGATATTAAAGCCGATATCGATACGGTAAGGCTGATGGTTGATGAAATACGTGAAGTTGCAGGGAAAATTGGACAGGAAGGCAAGATTAACAGAGATGTACTAAGAGCACTCTTGAGCGTTGATCCTTATCTTAACGACAACCATTGTTTTTCCACAGTGTTCAGTTGGCTTTATTACGGAGGCAAGACGGCCTTTCTTCAGGACGCGGATAGCATGATTATGAGGCCGCTAGAATTGATCGAAGTACTGAAGCATTTGCGCAAGACACTTCCAACCCTGACGAGAGTAACATCCTATACCCGTTCGAAAACGCTGTCGCAGAGAAAACTGGAAGATTTGAAAGCAATTCGCGAAGCGGGGCTGGATCGTATCCACGTTGGCCTTGAAACCGGCGATGACGAGTTATTAAAGATTGTGCGCAAAGGCGTGACCAGCGCCGAGCAAATCGAAGGCGGAAAAAAGGCAATGGCTGCCGGATTTCAGCTTTCCGAATACTGGATGCCCGATCTGGGCGGCCGGGAGCGATGGCGACAGCACGCGGAAAATACGGCGAGGGTGTTAAATGCAATCAACCCAAGCTATATCCGCTCGCGTCCTTTTGTTCCCAGACAGGGCACGGAGATATTTAATGATTACGAACAGGGACGTCTGCATGTTTCTTCGCCTCATGATCGGCTGGAAGAATTACAGGTGATGATTGAGAACCTCGACGTGACCTCGCGGGTATGTTTTGACCACAATATGAATTCCTGGACCAATAAAAACGGTGGTCTGCTCTTCTCTCAGGATTATGAGGGCTATAAATTTCCGGAAGAAAAACAGCCCGTTCTGGAACTGATCCGAGAGGGGCTCTCTATTGATGAATCGCGTCATATTGATGTTAAAGAACTGATAGCGATGGGGTCGCTGTAAGCAGTTCGAAATCAAAGAGATATGCAACGTCTCTACGGTCGGATCAATGCAGGATGCTATGATCCGTTTTGACAAGACGGTGGCCTATTGAATACTGAAGTGTTCTGCCGATAGACTGAAAATCTTTTTCCAGCTTGTGAATAATCTCCACAGCAGAGCCCGCATCTGTTCTGCCGGGATAGATATCATACCGGCTTTTGTAAATCTCCGGCGTGAAATCCGGCATGACGACGTTTGCGCCTGCCTGTAATGCCAAGAGACGCCCCTGTGGATGCAGTGTTCCCAGAGCGGTGGTGGCCGGAATGTTCGTATTGCGAGTGAGCAGTCGAGCCACAGCCAAAACGCGCAGCGTCATCTCCAGATCATCATGGTCAATCCCGGCCAGTGGTGTGTCCGGATGGGCGATAAATGGACCAATGCCCAGCATATCGGCATTCAATAGTTTCATGACCAGCAAATCATCCGCTAAAGTTTCCAGAGTTTGTCCCGGCAATCCCACTATATTTCCCGTGCCGGTTTCAAAGCCAAGCCCCTTGATCCATTTCAAGGATTGCAGTCGGTCTTCCCATTTACAACCGGGGCGCAGGTATTTGTAAATTTCGGCGTCAGCGGTTTCATGTTTGAGCAGATAGCGGTTGGCGCCCGCCTGCTGAAATGATTTGTAATCAGCGTAGCTTTTTTCTCCTATCGATAAGGTAATGACCAGATCTGTTTCCCGGCGGATGCGTTCAATGAGGCGGCAGATCATTTCCGTGTCGAAAAAAGAATCTTCTCCCGATTGCAGTACGACCGTGGGAACGCCCGATTTTTTGATTTCATTCGCTGTGGCTATAATCTCATCTTCGGACATCCGGTAGCGGCTGAGATTGGCATTGCTTTTGCGCAAGCCGCAGTAAAGACAGTTGCGCTCGCAGGTGTTGGAAAATTCAATGATGCCGCGCAGAAATATTTCATCGCCTACTTGCTCTTTTCTCACGCGGTCAGCCGCTTCCAGAAGTTGAGGCGTGTAGGAGATGGGAAGGGCAAGGAGTTCAATAATTTCTTCGCGCTTTAAATTATTTCCCGTTTCAGCTTTGATAAGCAGTTGATCGATCTGGTCTGGGGATTTAGATATAGACATCTCTTATACCTTCCTCTATCTGCTGCAGTCGGTCGCAAACCATTTTTTTTCTTTTTGTTTTAAATGTTTCATTTAGCATTTTTTCAATTAATTTTTCGCCGGCTTCGCGTGTTGCGGGAGTGGCGTAATCGAGAAGATACTCTTTAAAAGAGAAAAGGGCGTTGGACTGACAGAATTTCTGAATCAGACCCGGTTTGGCCAGATCCATAAAGTCTTTGCCTGTGCGACCCAGACGGTAGCAGGCTGTGCAGAAACTGGGGATATGGCCGTGTTCGGTAATGTCCAGAATGACTTCATCGAGCGTGCGTGTGTCGCCTAAATTAAATTGTGAGGCTCGGAAAGCGTCGCTGGAATCTTCCTGATAACCGCCGGGATTGGTTCGTGATCCGGCGCTGATCTGGGAGATGCCGAGGGCAAAAACTTCTGAGCGCAAGGCGGCTGTTTCTCGTGTGGAGAGGATCATGCCCGTGTAAGGAACGGCCATGCGGATAATGGCAACCAGTTTTTTGAAATCATGATCACTGACCGGATGCGGTGGTTTGATCGCTGCCGGTGCGTTGAAAGCGGGTTCTAGTCTGGGAACGGAAAGGGTATGAGGTCCCACGCCGCAGTCCTGTTCCAGTTGCAGAGCATGGAAAAGCATCCCTAAAACTTCGAACTTGTAATCATAAAGACCAAATAACGCGCCCAGTCCCACATCACTAATACCGCCTTCTTGTGCGCGATGCATCGCGGTGAGTCGGTTGGCGAAATCCTTCTTGGGACCGGACGGATGCATGGTCTTATAGGTTTCATGATGATAGGTTTCCTGAAATAAAACAACAGTGCCGATGCCGGTTTTCTTCAGTTGCTTATATTCATCCACTTCCAGCGGTGCGATTTCCACATTGATCCGCCTTATTTCTCCGCCGTTTTCCGTCTTGACGGCGTAGGCGGTTTCGATGGCTTCCATAAAATATTCCAGACTGGAGCGAGTGGGGTGCTCGCCGCAGAGCATCAGCAGGCGCTTGTGGCCTTCCCGTTCCAGAACTTGTACTTCTTTATTGATTTGATCCATCGTCAGAGCAACTCGATTGAGTTCTTTGTTGTCATGCCTGAATCCGCAATAAAGGCAATTATTGGCGCAGTGATTAGCGACATAAAGCGGCGCAAACAAAACCAGCCGGTTGCCGTAAATATCCTCTTTGATCTTATGGGCGGTCTGCCAGATCATAGCGATGAGATCATCCTCTTCCGTTTGAAGCAGCAGCGCCACTTCTTCGGGCGTGAGACCCTTGAGTTCCGAAGCTTTGGCTATGATTTCCCGGACTCTTTCGGGCGGAGGGTTTTTTGCTTTCTCCAGTATATTCTCAATATTTTCATCATTAATAAAATCTTTCATGGGGTACCTTATCCTTGTGTCGTTTATATTTTTGTCAGAGACGCTTTGACTGAAACGCCCGCGAGCGCGCCAACTTTTCCGGTCAGCGCGCCGATCTCATCAGTGGAGGCGTGAACAATGAGTGCGATGATGTGCAAATCGCCGGGGGCGTGAGGCAGGCCCATGCGCCCGATAATCATTTCGCCGAAGTCGCACAGAATCTGGTTGACCTTTTGCGCCTGGCGCGTTCTGTCGGTAATGATAATTGTGACGGTTCCGATGCGTTTATCCATAAAAATACAAAGGTTTGATCCCGGAAGAATCAAACCTTTGTATTTTTAAAGACTTCAAACTTCCCTTAAGATCAGAACGCTCCTCTCTTTCAGGCCGTATTTAACTGTTGATTATAATATCCTGATTCACTAATGGTTGTCAACGCGAATTCCTGGGAATTCCTGGGAATGAGTATAATTTCCTTTTCCACCCACAGGGGGTGACATTTCCCTGGGCTCATCGTAGAGAATTTTTTCCACAGCGGAGGTGAACTTGGTGCCGAGAAACGATTATTTTGCTTATCAAACTAAAAAGACACACATAAGGAGTAAAACTGCTTCCTGAAGTCCACAGAACTTAACCCTCGACTTAAACGCCTGACTTTAACTCGTAATCATTGATTTTATTTCCTCGAAAATTATGATACAGTGCCCAAACTGTATATTTAGAATTAAAAATATTGTGTGATTTGCGAGCGCTGTTATATTGACCATACACATACCGATGATCAGTGTGGATGATTTGTTTTTTAACGGTGGAAGAAATATTGAGTGAGAGGAAGTCGAATTGTGGGTACCAGGCAGGCACAGCCACCTTACACATATGATTTTGCAAAAATTGATGACAAGGTTCCTATGATTGAATCTCTCCGGGTCATATTCCCCGAAGCTTGCTTCGAATAGATTTGTATGAGATGCTT
>JANYAF010000153.1 GCA_025355175.1 Deltaproteobacteria bacterium
ACCCTTTTTGATTGCCTGACGAAGAATGTTGGCAAGGGATTGACTTAGGGGTGTTTTAGGAATTTTGCTCTGCATAACGTGCACCCTTTGCTGCAAAGGAGTATACTAGAAATATACGTGCCCTTATAATTGAAAGAGTAAAATAATGTTGTTTTTTGAATGATTTTATTTTTCTAACTATTTTTCCTGCTCATATTGCTTATATCTATCAAATTCACAACCATTTCCTCTATCGGGGACTTTTCATGAAACATTCCATTCGTCCTGTAGTTAATTCCGGCGTAGCGCTGGGCGGGTTGGGTACTGGTACTGTTGAAATCCGCGCCGACGGCATGTTCTACAACTGGCAAATTTTCAATAATCCGCCCTGGACATCGCTGATCAAGGGATCACACCAGCAGGACAATACGCGCGTTGGCGGCAGCGTTCAGGTGCAGCGCGAACCCATGGATCATCGCGGCTGCATGTTCATGCTCTGGGCACGGCAAAAAGGCAATGCGCAGCCGCAAATGCGGCTGCTTGCACTTGACAAAGAAATTATAAATATCAATCAGTTTTATATTCCTTTTGTGCGCACGCCAAAGCAGATAGATTACTTTGGAGAGTTTCCTGTTACCCGGCTCGAATACAAAGAGCTGGGTATTCCCCTTGAGGTGACCGCGCGATTCACCTCGCCGTTTATACCCTCCGATTCCAAGCGATCTGCAACCCCCGGTTTTTATGTAGATTTTTCGGTTACTACCCGCGATTCCGATGCGTGGGAAGTATCGATCACCGCAATTTTAACAAATGCCACAGGATTTGAAAGCCCGGAGAGTACCAAACGCAATCTGGTCAAAAAAGAAAAAAATGCGACCATCATCGTCATGGACACTCCCGATGCAGAGCCTGATGATCCGGCAAGTGGCACCATGGCGCTTGCGGCCGAGGGGAAAAACGTTACCTTCTGCGCCGGATACTGTTTTATCAACCGACACTGGGGAACCGCCGACCGGCGCTATCTGTTCACCGATCTTTATGCAACAGGTAAACTGCCCGACTGGCCTCACGGAAATCAACCTCCACGCTTCCCCGCAAAGCTGCGGCTAGGCGAACTTACGGATGCTCAGCGCGTAGCATTCGAAAAAGCATGCAAGGAGCATTACGATATCAGCCGGTGGGAATATTATAAAAACCATAGTAAACCCGAGCCTTCGGGTATCAGCTTCGGACACCATCGCGATACGACTTTTGACCCGCGCGCCGATCTGCTGGATCGTCAATCGGAACAGGGTGCTCGCTGGGAAGGATTGCTCTGCGTCAATGGATCGGCTGCAAAATTACAACCGTTTGAAGCGCATTTCGCGATTGGGTGGCACTTTCCTAATCATATGGTGGAAGATTCACCGGATGGGAAAGCCCCGCCGCGACGTTTCAACATGGGACATGAGTATTGCGCACGATTTTCCAATGCCTTTGATGTGGTTACCAGCCTTTTGTCAAACCGGAAGAACCTTCTTGAGCCGACGCTGCGATTTCACGATGCGCTTTACAATTCAACATTACCCGCAAAAGTGATCGACCAGATTTCGGCGCAGCTTTCCACGCTGCCGCGCTGTTCGTGGTGGACAACCGAGAATGGCTTTGGCATCTGGGAAGGCCTGGGCTGCTGTGGCGTGCACACAACCGATGTCGCCTACGGCGGATCAATTCCGATTCCGCTACTATTCCCGGAACTGTCGCGATATCAACTCGATTTAACGCGAAAATTTCAGCGCGAAGACGGCCGCGTTCCGCATTTGTTTCCTGCCAGTTTTTCACACCCCAACGACGCTTGGTACCGCACCGACATGATGGCGCAATATGTGCTCATGGTGTATAGAGACTGGTGCTGGACCGGCAATGCCGATTTTGTTAAAGAATTCTACCCGAGTTGCGTTAAGGCAATGCGCTGTATGGCTGCAACCGATGCCGACAAAAACGGTTTACCCGACGCAGGCGGGGCTGATACCACGTACGACACCTGGGGAATGTTCGGCACCACGGCTTTCATGAGCGGACTGTTTTTATCGGCAATTTCGGCGCTTGATAAATTAGCAAATGTTGTAGGTGATGGTGAAACCGCACAGTGGGCACAAGCGTCATTTGATCTTGGGAAAAAATCTCTGGAGCGCGAGCTCTGGAATGGAAACTATTTGCGGCTCTGGCATCGACTGCACGATGACACCTGCGATGAGGGGTGCATGGCCGACCAATTTGCGGGATACTGGTATTCACTCATGCTGGGGCTCTCTCCGCATATTGACACGAAAAAAATCCGACATGCGCTCAAGAACATCATGCTCCATAATTTTACCCCTGGTCGCGGCCTAATCAATGGCGCCTATCCAAAGGGAAACCTGCCACCGCACCAGTATTTTTCAAACTATATGCCCAATGGCGTATGGTCAGGGATAGAGTACGCAGTGTCGTCATTGCTGCTGTACATGGGGATGAACAATGAGGCAAAACAGATTCTTGACGATGTATACGATCGTCACGAATCGGCCGCCGGAATCTGGCGGCATGAGGAGTGCGGCCCCTATTACTATCGCCCGCTTTCAATATGGTCGGTATTGCTTGGCTACCAGAAATTTTCGTACGACGCCGCATCAGCAGCATTAACAATTGCTACAAATGATAAAGAGCACTCTTCCCTCGTGGCTATCGGCAGCGGATGGGGAACGTTTAAACGGTCGGCGGCATCGGTGCAATTGACCGTAGAGTATGGAACGATCGCGCTCAAATCGTTGGCAGTGTATGGCAAAGGCATCAAGCAAATCGAGGCTATACTTGCCGGAAAGGAAGTGCCCTGTTCTACGCTAGAACACGACGGCGATATCATTCGCATGGTTTTCAAGCGGA
>JANYAF010000178.1 GCA_025355175.1 Deltaproteobacteria bacterium
ATCTCGAAAAGCTATCCCGAATGAAGCGCAGTCGGCTATCAATGGAATGTAATAAACTCGATCCGAAATTTGAAAAAGCTCTGGCGGAAGAAGGATTAACTGAGGATGTGAACCGATGGCCGGAATATTGAGAGGCGAGATTCGGTGGGCGGATTTGAATCCTGTGCGAGGTCATGAACAGGCAGGCTTACGCCCTGCGCTCATTCTGAGCCATGACATTTTTAATGCAAATTCAGGCACGGTTATAGCTGTGGCTATCACAAGCCAACCGCAAAAAGCAGGATTTCCTTTAACCCTTGAATTGAAGTCTTCAAATTTGCCGAAGAAATCATGGCTTAAAATCAGTCAAATCCGAACACTTTCTGTTGAGAGAATTGGCAAAGTCATAGCTAAGGCATCACTAGAAGAGTTGAATCAAGCTATTGAAGGGTTGAATGAAATAATTGCGTAACCAGTCGCTACACCGGATCGCAAGCCTCTGGCTTGCTCCCGGTGAGCTTTTCGTCCGGCCGCGCTGCGCGCGCCCGGACGGCGAGTTGTGCGTGCGCACTCGCCCGATTAGTCGCAATGCGTACACGAGCATTTTTCTAATCAAATAACCAAAGAAAGGAACAATATGAGTGAACATTCTGCAGCACGTTTTCGAGTTGAAATCGACGGCAAACCACAAGCCATTCATGACGATCTCGCGTCTGCAAAGCAGGAAGCAATTTCCCTCGCAAATGGCGTGTCCAGCATGATGGTCACAAGCATTGGGCCTGGCATCGCGCCCAGCAGTGCTTGGTACTGGGACTATACAATTAACGCTTGGGTGTTCTCGCAAAATGCAGTCTTCGCTAAGGCCAAGCGAAAGGATGAGTAAACCATTGCCTACGCTCAAGCGGGGCTGCGCAAAAGCGCGCAGCCCCTTAGCTCCACGTTAGGCAGAAGAGGAGATGCATGATGAAAAAGTGTCCTTACTGTGCAGTCAAGATTAAAGATTTGACCCCAATTTCAATTCAACGGGTGGTAAAATCGTTTCCTACGGTTCGTAGTATTTGCCCTGATAGGAGTCCCTTCTCTCCAATTCTTTATTAATAGTATTAAGCACATCCAGTTTATTGCCGGCCCAGACGGGGGCCAGAAAGATGTCGCGATAACCGTCGGCGGTCAGGCGCTGAATGACCATCTCCGGCGGCAAAACTTCCAGTACATCAGCCGTAAGCGCCACGTATTTTTCCTTGCTGATCATGGGGATTGACCCATTTTTGTATAGTTCGCCCATAGGTGTACCATCGAGGGCTAACAATGAATGAATCTTGATGCCGTGAATCGGCAGAGTGGCCAGAGTCTTTGCTGTTTTTAATACGTCTTCATCGCTTTCCCCCGGCAATCCTATTATAATGTGGACACAAATATTCAGGCCACGCCCCGAAAGAGCAGTGACCGCATCCAGGAACTGCTGAAAATTATGTCCCCGATTCATGAGCTGCAATGTTTTATCGTGGATGGACTGCAAACCCAATTCGACCCAGATGTGATGCTTTTTCGCATAGCCGCTCAAAAGCTCAATCACATCCGACCCCAGACAGTCCGGCCTTGTGCCGATGGAAAGGCCGATGACATCTTCCTGAGCCAGCGCTTCATCATAGAGCGCCTGCAATCTGGCCACCGGCGCGTAAGTATTGGTAAAGGTCTGAAAGTAAGCGATAAACTTAGAAGCGGACGGCTTATAATATTTTTTACCGGAAGCGATCTGATCGGCAATGGAGGGCAATTCGCCGTGCTGGCGCAATGTCGAACCTCTGCCGTCGCAGTAAATGCAGCCGCCCGTGGCCACGTAACCGTCACGGTTGGGGCAGGTGAAGCCCGCGTCAATGGCCAGCTTGTGGACATTACAGCCAAACAGGTTACGCCAGTAACTTTTGAGATCGCAATACCGTTTATTGTTTTTCCAGAACGCCGGCTTGGCCATTTATCCTCTTTTTTTATGTTGTGTTTTTTTTGCTGGAATACTATTGATTTGAAACAAGCGCAAGTGCTTGATTGAAGGAGCAACGAATTTGTCCGATTCTTACGACATATTAGTCATCGGCGGCGGTCACGCCGGCTGCGAAGCGGCGCTGGCCTCGGCGCGTATGGGCGTAAAGACATTGCTGTTTAATATCAATCTGGATTCGATCGCGCTGATGTCCTGCAATCCGGCCATCGGCGGCCTGGCGAAAGGCCAGCTTGTGAAAGAAATCGACGCCATCGGCGGCGAGATGGGTAAGGTCACCGATAAAACCGCTGTCCATTTCCGTCTGCTCAACGCCTCCAAAGGTCCGGCTGTTCAGTCATCACGGATGCAGTGCGACAAACAGCTCTACCGCATGACCATGAAATCCACCGTGGAGAATCAGGAAAATCTCTATATCCGTCAGGCCATGGTTGAAAGCCTTGTCATCGAGAACAATAAAATCAAAGGTGTGCTGGATTCGAGTGGATTTTTTTACGGCGCCAAAAAAGTTATTATCACCACCGGGACGTTTCTAAACGGCCTGGTGCATATCGGCACGTCGCAAACGCCATCAGGACGCGCAGGCGAACTGGCCTCCGTTGGCCTGGCCAATCAACTTAAGGCACTCGGTTTTGAGGTGGGCCGGATGAAAACAGGCACGCCGCCCCGGCTCAAAGCCTCATCCATTGATTTTTCCTGTCTGGAACGCCAGGACAGCGATCCGGAACCCGAACCTTTTTCTTTTACTACCAAGGCCTTGCGGACGGAACGCCTGCCTTCCTATTTTTCGGCCACGTCCGCCGAAACACATCGCGTGATTCGGGACAATATTCAGCAGTCTCCGCTTTATTCCGGCGCCATCAAAGGCATCGGCGCCCGTTATTGCCCATCATTGGAAGATAAAGTCATGCGCTTCGGCGACCGTCAAAGTCATCCGGTGGTGCTGGAGCACGAAGGTCTCGACACGCAGGAAATATATGCCAAGGGACTGGGCAACTCTCTGCCCTTGGAATTGCAATATCAGATTGTTCATAGTGTGCGGGGTTTGGAACAGGCCGAGATTATGCGCCCGGCATACGCCATCGAATATGATTTTGTGCAGCCCAGTCAGCTCAAGATCACATTGGAAACAAAATTAATTTCCGGCTTGTACCTGGCCGGTCAGATCAACGGCACATCCGGCTATGAAGAAGCAGCGGCGCAAGGCCTTTGGGCAGGCATCAATGCCACTCGTGCCTTTCAGGGCGCTCCGCCATTTATTCTGGATCGCTCCGAAGCCTATATGGCAGTGATGATCGACGATCTGGTCACGCGCGGCGTGGATGAACCTTACCGCATGTTTACCTCGCGCGCCGAATACCGGTTGATTCTGCGGGAAGACAACGCCGTCATCCGCCTGATGGACAAGGGCTGCGAGCTGGGGCTGATCGAGCGCGCGCATTATCTGGACCTTCAGGACAAAATGAACCGGATTGAGCAGGGCATCCAACACCTCAAGTCCGTGTCCGTTAAACCTTCGCCGGAAATAAATGAAACGCTGACAAAACTGCAATCAGCGCCGATTACACAGGCCACAAACCTGTACGGCCTTTTGAAAAGACATGAAATCGCTTATGACGATTTAAACGGCTTCCCCGGCTGGGAAGCGCAAAGCGATCCCTTCATTAAAAAGCAGATAGAAATAGAAATCAAGTACGAAGGCTATATCAAGCGCCAGTTCGAAGCGACGAAAAAATTAAAAGATCAGGAAAAAAAGAAAATCCCGCCGGACTTTAATTATTCGGCTGTTCCCGGCCTTTCCAACGAACTGCGCACCAAGCTCACCCGCATCACACCTGCCACCATCGGCCAGATGGAACGCATCCCCGGCATGACCGAAGGCGCCATCTCCGCGGTTCTCATTATGATGAAAAAACAGGAACTGACCATAAAATGATGTTTCCAGTATCATTTTTTTGTGATATTAAAAAAAATACTAAATTAAATATCAGAAAGGATGGAAATCATCATGCCGCTGAGCTTATTGGAAGACATCAAAACCGTTTCAGATTTAAAAAAGAATACGAATGAAATTTTTAAACATATGCACGACTCGGGACGCCCTGTTATTGTTACGGTGAATGGAAAGCCGGACGCAATCTTAATGGATGTCGATGTTTTTGAAAAAAAGTTAAAAGCGCTGAACCTTGGCTTATTGCTGGCGCCCGCTGAAAAAGATGTAAAAGAAGGTCGTACAAAAGATGCACGAATTTTCTTAAAGGAGCTTAAGAAAAGTGCAAAAATTTCAAGTTGAAATTACCGCAACGGCACAATCCGACATTCAGGAAATATATCAATATCGCTTCCGACAATCAAACGGCGGCCAACAATCTTGTTTTGGAAATTGAAAAACAAATCCATTCATTGGAACAATTTCCGCTGCGGTGTCCCGTCACTCCCGAATCATACGAATTAGGAATCGAATACCGTCATATCTTTTACGGCCATTACAGAACTATTTTCAGAATAGAATCTTCCAGAGTCATTATTCTACGCGTCATTCATGGCACTCGCCTGCTGAATATGGAGATATTTGAAAAGTAGGAAGATATGTTTATAAAATTGTTTGCCTCTGGAAAAAGGATGATGGATCAAAATCAAGTAAAATTCATCATTCAGAATGCTGTCGAGTCCACAAAGCCAAGATGGTCACAATATGCGCACCAATGAGAATTATAAACCGCCATGGTGTACAACTTGTTGACAACTTTTAAAATTAGTTTACAATAAAGTTGTATACAACGATTCGAGGTAAAGGAGATGGACGTAAAGGACCTGATCTTTGATTTTCTGAAGAAAAAAAGCCGGGTCACGACGGCTGATCTTGTGGATAAAACGGGGCTCTCCAGAGCCTACGCGCAGAGGTTTCTGAAAAACCTTGCCGATGATGGCGCCATTATTCGGGTGGGTAAGGCCAATCAGGCGCATTATGTTACGGCTTCTAAAAGGGGTGCGGTACCGGCAAGACCCACAAGAGTCAGAAAGATCATAAACAACAAAGGGCTGGCCGAAGACAAGGTGCTGAGCGCAATCAAGCAAGAAAGCTCCATCTTTCAGGGAATATCCGGCAATGTGTCTTCCATCGTCGATTATGCCTTTACCGAAATGCTCAACAACGCCATTGAACATTCCGCATCGGAGAAAATTGATGTTGTTCTGATGAAAACCTCGACGGACATTCGCTTTACCGTCGCGGATTGGGGCGTCGGCGTCTTTAACAATATCATGAAAAGGAAGCGGCTGGCCTCAACCATGGATGCCATTCAGGACCTGCTCAAAGGGAAAGAAACGACGGCGCCTGCGGCGCACAGCGGCGAGGGAATCTTTTTTACATCAAAAATAGCGGATCAACTGATCATCAAAAGCTTTCAAAAGAAAATCTTTTTCGACAATGCCGCTCAGGATATTTACATAAAGGATATTCAATCCATCAGGGGAACAAGAGTTGAATTTGTCCTGGGATTGCAATCAAAAAAGACACTCCCCGATTTGTTTAGTCAATATACCGATGAATCTTTCCAGTTCAGTAAGACCGGTGTGAAGGTGAAACTGTATCATCAGGATGTCGATTATGTATCCCGGTCGCAGGCCCGCAGAATTCTGGCCGGACTGGAGAAGTTCAAGACCATAGAGTTTGACTTCAAGGACGTGGCAACCGTAGGACAGGCCTTTGCCGATGAAATCTTCCGCGTCTGGCAGAACGCGCACAAAGACATCAATCTGACGGTGAAAAACACCCACGAAAATATAGGGCTTATGATCAAGCGCACCCAAACCTAGCAGACAACTTGTATACAACTTTCATAATTAAACTTCGTAAAAGTTGTATACAACCACTACGCATAGCGGTCGATGTGTCGGTATGCCTTGTCGTTATAATACCCATAACAGTATTCCTCTTATGAATTTGCTTTTAGCTTGGTCCTCCTGTTAATAGAATTTTTAACTTTTCCAGGAGGATGTTTTTAAAATGAGGAATATTTTTGCAACCCGCACGGGGATTATTGTTGTCGGCGCGGTGATCGGCATCGGTGCGACGCTGCTGCAGTATTTCGGCAATCCGCCCAATATGGGGATTTGCGTGGCCTGCTTTGAACGAGACATTGCCGGAGCGCTGGGGATGCACCGGGCGGACGTTGTCCAGTATCTCCGGCCCGAAATCATGGGGCTTGTTTTGGGGGCTTTTGCGGCGGCTCTTTTTGCCGGAGAGTACAAACCGCGCGGCGGTTCTTCACCCTTAATTCGTTTCTTCCTCGGCATTTTTGCGATGCTGGGCGCGCTGGTATTTTTAGGTTGTCCCTGGCGGACGCTTTTACGCCTGGCCGGCGGCGACGGCAACGCTATCCTGGGACTGGTGGGCCTGGTTTTCGGAATTTTTATCGGCGTTCTGTTTTTAAAAAAAGGTTTCAGCCTCGGACGGTCCTATCTGCAAAGGAAAGCCAGCGGCTGGATTTTCCCGGCGCTGATGGTTGGCCTTTTTCTTTTGCTGGTCTTTCAGGTTGCCTTTACGCCGGGCGGTCCGATCTTTTTCAGTGTGAAAGGACCTGGTTCTCAGCACGCGCCCATTATCATCAGCATCATTGCCGGTTTGATTATCGGCGCGATGGCGCAGCGCAGCCGGTTCTGCACGATGGGCGCGTTTCGCGATATGATACTGATTCGAGATTTTTATTTGGTGAGCGGTGTGGCCGCGCTGTTGGTTTTTGCATTTGTGATGAATTTGATTCTCGGTCAGTTCAAACCCGGCTTTGAGGGGCAGCCGATTGCGCATACCGACCAGCTCTGGAATTTTCTGGGCATGACGCTTGCGGGACTGGCGTTTGTTCTGGCGGGCGGATGTCCGGGACGTCAGCTCTTTCTATCCGGTGAAGGCGACATGGACGCGGCCATTTTTGTAACGGGCATGATTGTCGGCGCGGCGTTTGCTCATAATTTTGCCATGGCCAGTTCGCCCAAAGGCGTGGCCGCTTTCGGTCCTGCTGCCGTGATCATCGGATTGATTTTCTGTCTGGTGATTGGATTTACGCAGAGAGACAAAATAGTTGCTTGATTTTCGAGGAGGAGAATAATACATGAGCACAAAACAAATTGACGTCCGAGGGTTATCCTGTCCGCAGCCCGTCGTTTTAGTCGACCGGGCTTTGGCGGACGGCAATGTGGATTTGGAAATCCTGGTGGATAATGAAGTCGCGCGTGAAAATGTCTTGCGTCTGATCAATCGGCGCGGCATGAAGGCGGATATCAGACAAAACGGGTCGGATATAATAATTCGGACGGCCAAATTATAAAAGATCGCCGTCTGACGGAAAGTTTCAATGAAAAAAATTTACTTGGATAATGCCGCAACGTCGTTTCCCAAGCCGGATACGATGATTGCAGCGATGATTTCTTATCAGCAGACCATTGGCGCCAATCCCGGCCGCTCCGGACATGGACTTTGCATCGACGCCGGGCGCATTGTTTACGAAACGCGTGAAATATTGGCTCGCCTTTTCAACATCGATGACCCGCTGTGCCTCGCTCTGACGAAAAATTCCACGGAAGCGCTCAACATCGCCCTGCTGGGCGTGCTCAAGCCGGGCGACCATGTCATCACCAGCGCCATGGAACATAACTCCGTGATGAGGCCGTTGCGATTTCTTGAATCGCAGGGCGTGAGCGTATCGGTGATTCCCTGCTCTCCGCGCGGCGAACTTGATCCCGATGACATCAGCAAAGCCGTTCGGAATGACACCAGAATGGTTGTTCTGACGCACGCTTCCAATGTGACGGGAACGATTTTCCCGATTGAAGCGGTTGGTTTACGGCTTAAGGAGCAAGGCGACATTATTTTTTGTGTGGACGCAGCGCAAACAGCGGGTGCTCTGCCGGTCGATGTGCAGAGAATGAAAATTGATATTTTAGCTTTTACCGGCCATAAATCACTCTACGGGCCACAGGGCACAGGAGGGTTTTATATCCACAAAGGGCTGGAGAAAAAAATTCCACCGCTTATGATGGGCGGAACGGGCAGCCGCTCTGAATTTGAAGAGCAGCCGGATTTTATGCCGGACAAGTATGAAAGCGGCACGCCCAACACCATAGGTATTGCCGGTCTGGGCGCGGGAGCGGACTTCATTAGCGGAAAGACCATCGCAGTGATTCGGGCGAAAGAAGAACAATTAACGGGCCGTTTTCTGGATCACATGATAGCATTAAAAGATCGTGTCGTCGTTTATGGTCCGAATAATGCCGCCGGACAAACCGCGGTTGTGTCGTTTAACGTCCGGAATATCACGCCGTCGGATGCCGCTCTTTACTTTGAAGAAAAATGGGGCATTCTGTGTCGGCCGGGTTTGCACTGCGCGCCATCGGCCCATCGGACCATCGGGACATTTCCGCAAGGGACGGTTCGTTTCAGTTTCGGTTTTCTCAATACAAGCGAGGATGCGAATTACGCCGCTCGGGCTGTTGTCGGGCTTATAAATCGCTGATTCCCTGAAAGGATAAATGTTTTGTCCATGACCGATCCCTCATCCCATGCTGTCGTTTTGTTTGCATCCATAAGTCACGCGCTGCGTGCCGAAAAGATCATCAAGGCTCAAAATATTTCCTGCAAGCTCATTCCCGTGCCACGTCATCTCAGTTCCGACTGCGGCGTCTGCTTGCGTTTCAATCTGTCCGACAGAAATCTGTTGGAAAATATTCTGCAAGGAAAGCTGGATTTCTTTGAAATAATGTCGCTTTGAAAAAAAATATTTTCTAAGCTATTTTTTCGTTGACAAAAAAAATAACATGTTTTAGTAATTAAACCACTTTCGCATTTTTCAACATGATGCAAATATTTTATGCGAACCATTTCAAAGAAGCTGAAAAAATATGATCCTGGGGAGCCGACTTGCAGAATTTATTGCCAAACGGTTTTCCTGAAAATAGAACAGATTCAGAATCTGAAAGCTTTGGAGGCCTTGTGTTCGCGAAGTATTTTTCGCCTCAACGTCGTATCGTCAATGCCGAGATCAATTCGCGTGATTCCCGCCAGGGTTTAACGCCAGCCAAATATATTTTCAAACATTTTCAATCTTTCAACAAGCATCAAAGATCATTGTTACAATTTTTTCGACAACAATTGCACCGGCTCCGTTCGGTTACGATTGTTTTTTGTGTCTTTACCCGGCGTGCTGGATTTCATGTTATCCAGCGCTGATCGAAGCGCAAGAAGTGGTTTCCGGGAATTTCGGGAACTTTTCATGATCGTTGTTATGAAAAAATTTTAGATCTATTCATAGAGGGTGAAAAGGCATGTGGACTTATATTCAGAGTGTTGTCGTTTTTACTTTTGTGCTGGGTTCAATTTATCTTCTGATTGCCCTTGGTTTCTCTCTGATCTGCGGGGTGCTGCGGATTTTTCATCTCGGATACGCTTATATCTTTCCTCTCACGGTTTACGGCACCTGGATGTTTATGTCGGCGCTCGATTGGCCTCTGATCCCTTCCATTTTAGGCATGGTTGTTGTTCAATTTATTGTCTCCATCCTCATTTACAAAGGCATGATTAAAAAATATCTCACAACCGAGGATGTTCTTCTGACAGCGCTGCTCCTGGTGGCGTTGATCGTTGAGCAGGCGGCCAATTATTTTTATCCGGTTCAGGCAGGTGTTTATCTGGAGACAACGCTGATGGCCGGCACGTTCCAATTTTATGATGTCGTAGTTCCCAAACAGCTGGTGATAGGCGCCATGGCCGGTTTGCTGATGACCGGGGCTTTCGTCTTTTTTTTCGTTAAAACAAAAACCGGTATGGCCATCAGGGCCTTGTCCCAGGATATTTATTCATCGAAAATTGTCGGCATCAATGTCGAAACGCTTTACATGTTTACGATGATGATAGTCCTTCTTCCCGTTATAATAGGAACGCTCATTACCGCGCCAGTCTGGTCGCTCGAACCGCAAATGGGCGGGGCGTATATGGTTACCGCGATTCTTGTCTCGGTTTTAGGCGGATTGGGTAACATTAAAGGCACGATCATGGCCAGTTTTTTAATCGGGTTTACCCACGCCATTGTCTGTTTTGTTATTGGAGAGCCGCGCTTCATGAATTTGTCGGCGTTGATTCTCGTCATGGTTGTTTTAGTAATTCGTCCCCAAGGCTTAGCAAGGAGTGAATCGCTATGGTAGAAATGGAATTAAAGAGAGACCGCATTGTTATCCGGCTGGGAACAAAAAAGTGGGAATGGGTTCTGGAGCCGCGCTATTGGCGCAACACACTGATCTGGGCCGCCCTCCTTTTTATTGTTCCAACGGTATGTTACTTTGTCAGCCCCGGCCTGATCAATACGATGATTTCGGCCAATATTTACGCCGCCATCGCGATGCCCCTGGCGCTGATGACCATCGGTACGGGACGCATGAACTTCGGCCCTCAATTTTACATCGGCGTGGGAGGCTATACGGCTGCTCTCCTCAGCATCGCTTACGGCTGGGGGCCGCTGACCACCCTACCGTTTGCCATTCTGATGACGATGATTGCGGCTTTTTTATTCAGTCCGCTGGTCATCATGGCGCGGGGTCTTTACTATGTCCTCCTGACACTGCTTTTGCCGCTGGTTTTCCTGGAAGTGACCTTCATCTATACCGATATTTTCAAAGGCGATACCGGTCTCTTCGGCATCGTGCCGCTCCTGGACACCGGCAACGCCAAAAACAATTTTCTGATCATCGGCTATCTTTCCACGGTAATCATGTTTGCCTATTTGTGGATTATCAACAAAGTTCTCAAGTCGCGCTACGGCCTTTTAATGGCGGCGATCAATGATGATGAGGACGTCGCCCATTCCATCGGCATCAATATCAACAAGGTTAAAATTATCGCGTTTGTTGCCGCCTCAACCATGGTCGGTATCATCGGATGGTTTTACGCCCATTACTTCAGTTCGTTTGCCGGGATTACTTATCTGCCGCTGACGTTTATGCTGAAGATTCTGCTGGTGCTGATGATCGGCGGACGAGCCCAGATTTTCGGCTGCGTGGTCGGCGGCTATTTTGTCTCTTTTCTGGAGATGCTGATGATTCGATACATGGGGCCGATTCAGCCGGTGTTGTTCCCTATTATTCTTCTGGTTCTGTTGTTTGCTCTCCCGGAAGGTTTATTTGGCCTTTATCGAAAGCGCCGTTATCGCGAATATTTGCCAACCATTCATGTGCGGAGGTAACCATGGCTCCATTAATTAAAGTGAGCAATCTGGTCAAACGTTTCGGAGGGATCGTGGCGGTGAACGATGTTTCCTTTGAAATTCACAAGGGAGAAACGCTGGGATTTATCGGTCCTAACGGCGCTGGTAAATCCACAGTGGTCAATTGTCTGACGGGTTATTTTCCCGTTACTTCCGGTAAAATTGAAATGAACGGCGTGGATATAACGCAGATGAAGCCGCATCAAAGAGCGTATATGGGGCTTGCCCGCACCTATCAGATTCCGCGTCCCTTCCCGGAATTGACGGCGCTGACCAGTGTTCTGGCCAGTTCCATTGCCGGCAAAAAAAGGATCAATCAGAGTTTTCAGGACGCCATGTACGATGCAACGCATTATCTGGAATTTGTCGGCCTCTTCAGCAAACGCAATATTCTGGCACGCGATCTGACCTTCTACGAACTGAGAATGCTGGAACTGGCGCGCGCTCTGGCTACCACGCCCCAACTGCTGTTTATCGACGAGGTCATGGCCGGCCTCAACCCCGGTGAAGCAAACAATGCCATCCATATGATCGCCCGGGTCAAAGAGCAATTCGGTGTCACCATCTTCTGGATAGAACATGTCATGGCGGTTTTAATGGAAGCAGCCGACCGAATTGTCGCCATCAATTACGGCGCCAAATTAGCGGAAGGCACACCGGATGAGGTGGTCAATAATGATGATGTGATCGAAGCGTACCTGGGCAGAGGGTGGAGGGAATATGCTTGAAGTTAATGAAATAAGCGCGTCTTTCGGTGTCATTCCGGCGTTGCATGGCGTCAGTTTCAATGTCCGGCAATCGGAAATTGTGACCATCCTGGGTTCCAACGGGACCGGGAAAAGTACGATTCTGAATGTGATTCAGGGTATGATGAAGCCTACCAGCGGAAGAGTTCTTTTTCGTGATGAAGCCATCCAGGGTTTGCCGTCGCATAAAATTGTGGATCGAGGCATTGTGCAGGTTCCGGAAGGAATGAAAAGTTTTCCTTTTATGACCGTCAGGGAAAATCTTCTGCTGGGCGCTTATCGGAAAACATCCTGGTCCAAAAGAAAAACAACGATGGAATATGTCTATAGCCTGTTTCCGATTCTCAAAGAGCGATGCAACATGGCCGCGCGTCTGCTTTCCGGCGGCGAGCAGCAGATGCTGAAAATTGGCCGGGGACTGATGGCCATCCCGCATCTTTTGATGGTCGATGAACCCTCGATTGGTCTGGCTCCGCTGATTGTCGATAGTGTTTACGAAACCCTTGGCAAACTCAGGGAAACGGGGCTGACGATTTTACTCACCGAACAAAACGCGCTGCGTGCCCTGCAGCTGGCCGATCGCGGCTATATTATTCAGGAAGGAAGAATTGTGCTGGAGGGAAGCGGTAAGGATCTGATGAAGAACAATCTGGTGAAAAAGGCATATTTAGGGAGATAGCAATGGAAGATTATTTTTCTTATACGGCAAAACTTTTCAATCCCGACGAGGCAAGCCAAAAGCCCGAAGCGCTCAAAGGCATCCGGGTGCTCGATTTCTCTCACGTGATCTTCGGACCAATTGCCGCAAGGCTGCTTGCGGATTACGGCGCCGAAGTCATTAAACTGGAGTTGCCTTTTTACGGCGATCTCTGGCGGCCGGCGACCTATTGGGGGAAATACTGGAAGCACTCGAATCCGATCTGGCACAATATCACAAAAAATAAGTATTTTCTTTCGGTTAATCTCCAGTTGAAACAGTCCAAGGAGCTTATCTATAAAATGGCCGAAGAAGCGGACGTAGTCATTGAAAACTTCGCGCCCGGCACGGCGGATGCGTGGGGCATCGGTTATGAAAAGATATCACAGATTAATCCCAAAATCGTCTTCTTAAGCTGTTCCACTTACGGCCAGTTTGGTCCGATGCGCTATTTCCCCGGCTGGGATCTGCTGGCCCAGGGCGCCAGCGGTGTGCTGACCTTAAACGGCTATCCGGATACGGATATTTATTATAAGCTGCCGGACTACGTCGGTGATTTCGTTCCCGGCAATTTCGGCGCTCTGGCGATCTTAATGGCCCTTTATCACCGCAAGAAAACCGGCAAGGGGCAATATATTGATATGGCCCAAACCGAGGGTCTGATGCGTCTTCTGTATCATTACACGTATCATTCGGTAACAAAAGCTGCGATCGGGCGCACGGGAAACACAGATCCTACCATGATGCCGGCATCCATCTTTAAAACAGCCGACGACAAGTTTCTGGCATTGGCCTGCGCGACGGCTGATCAGTTCAAAAACTTTGCCGGTGCCATAGGCAAAGCGGAATGGGCCACGGATCCGCGTTTTGCCAGTACGCTGGAAAGATTAAAGCCTGAAAACGCCAAAGCGCTGACCGCAATGGCGGTCGATTGGGTCAAGTCAAAATCCTGCGCCGATATCGTCAAGCTGGCCGATGAAAAAGGATTCCCGGCTGCTGAAGTGGCGGACGACTATTCCATCGCTTATGACGAGTGGCGACGTAAGCGGGGCAGTGTCGTTCTTTTCAAGGACGATGTTTACGGCAATCTGGTAATTGCCGGCCCATCCGCTCAGCTCTCCGGCACGCCCTCGCGTACCAAGTGGCTGGCGCGGCCGCTCGGTTATCATAACCGGCTTGTGCTCAAGAAGTTTCTGGGGATGTCGGAAGAGGAAATTCAGGACCTGGAAAAGAAAAAAGTCATCGGGACATTTGACGACAGACCGGGACTGAAACCACCTGTCTATTATAATCTGAGCGAGGACCCCATCTATAACTACGGAAAAGAGGTTAGAAAATGAGCCCGAAGGAAGAAATTTATACTCGACACGCGGCCAAGGGCAGTGACCGGGGGAAAATCCTGGCCGAAATGATGAACGCCGAAGGAAAGCCGGAAGTGCTCGATGACATTTTGGTGCTCGATGTCAGTTCGGCCAACTTCGCAGGCATTATCTGCGCAAGTTTTCTGGCCGAGTTTGGAGCGGAGGTCATCAAGATTGAGCCTGCGGATGGCGATCCGGCGCGCCAGATCACACCCTTCGGCGTCACGGTTCAGGGGGTGGGAATTCCGTTTATGTTCGAGGGACGAAACAAACGATACATGACGCTCGACATTAAAAATAATCCCGAAGACAGGAAAATTTTTGCAAAACTCGCCAAAAAAGCGGCGGTGGTGATCGAAAGCTTCGCGCCCGGCGAGATGGACAGCTGGGGAATCGGCTACCGTCAATTAAGCGCGGATAACCCGGGATTGGTTTATATCGCGCTTTCCGCATACGGACAATACACGGATAAGGCCAAAGAATCCGCTAACATGCCGGATACGGATATTACCTCACAGGCGGGTTCCGGACTACCCGCACAAATGGGCGGGACACCCAATGAACCCGAACCCAATAACTGGCCTCTGCGCGGCGGCATGTGGGCGGGCTGGTATGTCTCCGGGCTTTCTGCAGCCCTCGGCGGCACGGTCGCCCTGATCCACCGGCAAAACACCGGCCAGGGTCAGATGGTGGACGTCGCCGGCATGGATTCCTATTCTTCCATGGTCGGCATGCCGGCCACTATCGGTTTTACCTGGGAAAAAGCGCGCCCGCGTATCGGCGTCCTGGATTTCATTTTGTATCCTTATGGACACTGGAAATGCAAAGACGGCTTTGTAGCGATTGCCGCGCCCCGGGATCATGATTTTCGCGCACTGCTTAAAATTCTCGGCCTCTGGGAACAGGAAGACGATTGGCGCTATTCGTCGGACCGCATCCCCGATATTCTGGAACAGGCGCTGCACCTGCATAAGATTATCGAGGAAAAAACGCTTCAATTCACCAGCGATGAGCTGGTTAAAATGGCTTTGAATTACAGCAAAAGATCCGCACGGTCCAAGTGGCGGGGCGGCGGTGTGCCGATTGTCATGAAGCTCATGACACCGGAAGAGGCGATGGAAAACAAGCAGTGGCAGATCCGTAAGGCCTTTCAGGAAGTCGAGGATGAAAAACTGGGGAAATACACCATCAGCGCCAATTTTGTGAAAATGTCCGAGTCGCCTCCCCGGGTCAAATGGGTATCAAGCGAGATCGGTAAGGACAATGAGTATATCAGCAAAAAGTATCTGAACGATTAGTAACTGGAAGGATCAAATATTCAGCACAAATTTGATCATTAATTTTTTAAAGCTTTTTTTCTGAGGAGGAGGGGTAACATGATGAAGCGATCAAGAGGGGTTGTCGTTTTTACAGCTTTGATGCTACTGGTTGCCATTGCAATCAGTGCACCGTCCATCTCAATGGCGCAGCCGAAAGGTGAGCCGTTTGTGATCGGCTACATCGGCATGGTGGCGTCACCCGGTACCCGGCCGTGTATGGACATCCAGAAAATGGCGGTGGAGGAAATCAACGCCATGGGCGGCATTCTGGGACGGCCGGTCAAGTATGTGGTCATGGATAACAAGGGCGATACGTCTCTGTCCGTAGAGGCGTTTCGTAAATTAGTCATCGAGGACAAGGCCAAGTTTGTTTCTGTGGAAGGCCGAACGGAAATCTGTCTGGCTGTGCAGGAAGCCTCCGGACAGCTGGCCAAGGAATATCCTCATATTCTGGTTTTCAACGGACCGATGGGCTCAGAACTGACGGCGCGTATCCTCAGCGAAGCGCCGAAATATGATCATTGTTTCCGCGACTGGGATCCGGAACCGGCTCATTACGCCCAGCAGAAATATTACTTCTGCAAAACGGTTCCCGAATATCAAAAAGCCAAAAAAATAGCGTTTCTCTGGGAAGACTTATCCTGGACGACGGAATGGCGCAGAGGCATGAAAGGCATCAAAGACAGCAAAGGCAATGAATTGCCGACTTGGGAAAAAATGGCCACAGACTGTGGTCTGCAAGTTGTTTACAGCAAGGCTGTTAAACCCCGCGGCACCATGTATCTGCCAATTCTTCAGGACATCAAGAAAGCCGATGCCGATTTGATTTATTTCATCAGCTCCTGGTTTACCGATGTGGAATCTTTCACCAAACAGTGGGCTGATTCCGCAGCCAAAGATATCCAGGTCAACCTCTATGGCGGGGTTGCCCAGACCAAGGACTTCTGGAAGATGACGGGTGGGAAGGGACTAGGTATCGTTACATCCTTCACGGATCTCGATGACGTTCCCCTGACTGATAAAACCATTCCGCTGGTGAAAAAAGCGCAAGCGCGCAAAATTCCCATGCAGATTCACGTTCACATTGCCTATGCCGATATTTTCCATTTCAAGGCAGCCATCGAAAAGGCTAAGGGAACCGGCGACATTAAAAAATTGATCAAAGCGATGGAAGATGTGGAAACCGTCTATTCCCTGGGTAAGGTGAAATATGAAACCAAGAAAGTGTCTCCTTTTTATCACTCCCGTGTGAGAGTTGATCCGAACGATCCTTACAAAACTTATCCCGGATACTATTATCAGTTGATCGTCCAGTTCCAGCAACTCGGCAAGATTGCCTATCTGCATGAGTCCGCACCGGAAAATGAAGCATATGTAGCCAAATGGGTTGATCCGAAACGCTACAAGACACCGGCGGAATTGAGGAAGTAAAAATAAATGCAGGAGGCGGTCTCGACCACCCATGCGGGTGGCAAGACCGCCCCCTGCAGTCTGTTAGACTGCAGGCTGAAGGATAAACAAAGAAGGGCGGCATTCGAAAGAATACCGCCCCTTTGTTGATGCAGGGAGTCCAGGCATGTTTACACAAGTGCAAGGCTGCTATTAGCGGCCTTTGAAATTGGGAGCCCTTTTCTCCAGAAATGCTTTCGCGCCTTCTTTGAAATCTTCGGTAAATACCAACGCCTCGCTTGCCGCTCTTTCGATTTTGGTGACGCCATCGCGCAAATTGCTTTCCAAACCAAGCCTCACCGCTTTCATGATTTCGCGTTGCGCAACCGGTGCGCCGCCGGCCAGTTTCTTGGCCAGCTTTTTGGCTGTCGCCAGCACTTCAGCTGCCGGAACAACTTTGTTTAAAAGACCCAGCGTCAGGGCATCTTTGGCCGGCATAAAATCGCCGGTCAGCATGAGCTCAAGGGCCTTGGTCTTGCCGATAAAACGGGGCAGGCGTTGGGTTCCGCCCCAACCGGGGTTGAGGCCCAGTTTAACTTCAGGCAGCCCCAGAGTTGCTTCTTCAGCCATGATTCTCAAATGGCAGCAGCAGGCCAGTTCCAGACCGCCGCCGTAAGCGCCACCCTGCATGGCCGCGATGATGACTTTGGGATAGTTTTCGATTTTGAAATAAATTTCATTACCGTCGTATTTAGGAACTTTGCCCGCCTGAAGGTCGGCAAATTCGGTAATATCCGCGCCTGCGGAAAACAGTTTTGCACCGGTACCGGTAATCACGATGACACGCACATTGTCGTCTTTTTCGCACGTATCCAGCAAGTCATTGATGTCTCTCAAAACACCCTGCCCCATCGAATTCGCCGGCGGATGATTAATTGCCGCAACGACAACCATGCCGTCTTGTTCTACCGTTAACTTCTCGTAATTAAAAGCCATCTTTATTCCTCCTTAGGTATTGAATTTTTTTGCTAAATTTATTGAATGTTGATATTTTCTTCCTTGCCACCGACAGTATAGAAAGAACGTGAAAGCGTGTCAAGAGGAAACAGCAATATCGTTTTTTTGTCTTGCATCCTATAAAATATTGTATATTATGCCAAATCTCAACGGTGGCTATATTCTGCCATGAGCATTCAATATCATAGTATTTCAAAAAAGATTCCGGGAAAATGTTTTCAGTGATACGTTAAAAAGATGGTGTATCTATGTTCCGTGTATCGAATCAGTATGGAAAGGAGGCGATCATAAGTTTTTTTAAGCGGTGAATAGATACAGCAACCAATCAAAGATGTGGCCATGGCGCTTCTTCAAAATATGGAAAATAAGGATGGGACTATGAATGTCGCGGTACTATTGATCATTACAGCTGTTTTATTTTTTTTAGCTTATCGTTTTTATGCGCGGTTTATTGCCAGACTCTTTGGCGAAAATGATAACAACCCGACGCCGGCCTGTGCCATGAAGGATGATTGTGATTATGTGCCGACAAAACCAATTGTCCTGTTTGGCCATCATTTTGCAAGCATCGCCGGAGGCGGGCCCATTATCGGTCCCACCGTCGCACTGCTTTTCGGATTTCTGCCCTTGTGGCTGTGGGCGGTTTTAGGCACCATTTTTATCGGCGCGGTTCACGATATGACCGTGTTGTTTGCCAGCGTCCGGGAAAAGGGCAAGTCCATTGCCGAGATCGCCAAGGAATCTCTGGGGAACACAGGATTCTTTTTATTTGTTGTTTTTGCCATATTGATGCTCCTGCTTCTAACCTCCGCGTTTCTGGGGTTGACGGCCACGGCTCTCACCTCTACAATTTCATTGGATATCCTGAGGCTGGATCACAGCCAGACCGTGGTGAGAACCATTATGGTTGGAGGCGTCGAAAAGGCGCAGATCGGCGGCATCGCCTCGACATCCGTCATTTTTATCACCTGTTTTGCGCCGATTATCGGCTGGCTCCTCTATAAAAAGAACATCAATGCTTATCTGGCGTCTGCCCTGGCGATCATCATTTGTATCGCTTCTATTTTTGCAGGAATGAATTTCCCGATAACATTGGAAGCCAATGTCTGGATGATTATTCTTTGTTTCTATACACTCGCTGCAGCAGGAATCCCCGTTTGGATTATCCTGCAGCCCCGGGATTTTACCAATTCCTTTTTGCTCTACCTTGGCGCTGCCGCCCTGTTCATTGGCGGTATTGTGGCAGGATTTAAAGGGGTTACTTTTTCTGCGCCAGCTTTTAATATGGCGGAAGGAACCAGTAAACTGGGGCCCATCTGGCCTTTCCTGTTCATTACAGTGGCCTGCGGCGCCATTTCCGGGTTCCATTCACTGGTTGCCGGAGGAACGTCCTCCAAGCAGATAGCCAAAGAATCGCATATCAAGCCGATTGCTTTTGGCGGAATGTTGCTGGAGGGATTGCTGGCTATTGGCGTGATGATTGCGGTCGGTTGCGGCATCATGTTTAGTGATTACGTCAGCATTGCCTTTCCGACTGTTGCCGGTGTAAAAGCCAACCCGATTCTGGCGTTTGCCGCCGGTGTCGGCGGACTGCTGGATAAATCCCTGGGGATCGCTCCGATTTATGGAACCATCTTCGGCATTTTGCTGGTTGAAGGTTTTGTCGTTACGACGCTGGATACGGCCGTCCGTCTGAATCGTTATCTTTTAGAAGAGGTGTGGCAGGTGATTTTCAAAAACGTTCCGAAAATGATGAAATCCTATCTTGTCAATGCTCTCCTGTGCGTGGTTTTGATGTATATTCTGGCCTACACCAACGCGTTTGCGGCGATTTGGCCGATTTTCGGCTCCGCCAATCAATTGCTGGCGTCGCTGGCGCTGATTGCCGTGTCCGCGTGGCTGGCAAAAAGAAAGAAAGCGGTGTGGTTTACCGTATTGCCGGCAATCTTCATGATGGTCACTACCATTTATTCGCTGATTTCCCTGCTCATCAACAAATATATTCCCAAGAACAATGTCGCGTTGTCGCTGGTGGATATCCTGCTGATCATTCTTGCCATCGGCGTTATCATTCTTGCCTATAAGAAATGGCGGGAATTAAGGAAGAATGGCGCGGCCGCAGCAGCATAAAAATGCTATCGGTTTAAAGATAAAGGGACGGCAGACGCCGTCCCTTTATTTCATAATATCTAACAGTCTCGTGCCCCCTCGTGCCGTGCCACCCTTCAGGGTGGTGACCTCGTGTGACCTTCAGGTCATCAGGTCAGCAAGGGGGTCGGTCTTCGGTCTTCGGTCTTCGGTCTTCGGTCTTCGGTCTTCAGTCTTCAGCCTTCAGCCTTCAGCCTTCAGCCTTCGGCCTAAGAGACTATATCTCAATCATCATCAGCTTATCGCCGATTTCCACGGATGAACCGGGCGAGACAAGAATTTCCGTCACTTTGCCGCTGACGTCGGCTACGATATTGGTCAGCATTTTCATGGCTTCCAGGACGACCAGGATGTCTCCGTCGTTGACCGCTTCGCCCACAGCCACAGGAATCTGATTGACCGCGCCTTTCATCGTTGCGCGGATGTCGCCTACTCTGGCCAGTGCCCCAATTTCCTTGGGTGTTAGCGTGACTTTGGATTTGAGTTTTTCTCCGCCTTCATTTTCAACCAGCGTGATAATCGGTTCGGGATGATAATCAATCCCCAGGATCGTCATAAAAGAGCCGTCTTTGGTGCGTCGCGAAGGGCCGATTTCAATAGTATGCAATTTGCCGTAGGCGTCGGGGAATTCAAATTTTTCGCCGATATTAAAACCGCCGCGCCTGAGCCAGACCGCAGGCGGCAGCGCCCAGGTCTTGCCGAATTTTTCCTCAAATTTGAAGAAGCTCACCGCGTCATGGGGGTGCTGGAGATACAATACCAGTTCGTCGTCTGAAGCGGGCCTGCCCAGACTGCGCTCCAGCATGCGCTTTTCAATGGCCAGATCGACGTCCTCAATCTTCTGGTAGCCGCCCTCGCTTTTGAGAATTTTCTTCCAATCCTTACCAAAGACCGCTGCATAGATGTCGTCGGCGGGACGGTAAAACGGAAATTTGCCGTAGCGTTCCAGAAGCAGGTTTTTCAAATCGTCGCTCGCATCTTTATAGCGCTCTCTTTTGAGTACGTTATTGGCGGCGGTTGTCCAGAGAATCTGCGAACCGGGCGTGACGCTCCAGAAATTGCCCAGATCGGTTTGCACTCTTGGCAGTTCGTTTTGTAAAATTTCCGGCATCCGGTCAAGAAAGCCGCCTTTCTGGGCCTGCTCAAAGCTCGATCCTGTTGCGCCTCCGGGCAGTTTATGGGTCTGCACCGTCGGGTCAAACCCAAAGAACTGTGATTCAAAATCACGATAATATTGTCGCTCATGTCTGAGCTTGTTGGAGGTGTCAATCACCGCCTGTTTATCCAGGCCGATGGCCGTGTAACCATAATCTTCCAGCGTGTTCACCACCGTCAAGAGCGGCGGCGGGCCGTAAAAACCGGTCAGGGCGTGATCACCGGCGTCCACAATATTTGCGCCGTTTTGGATGGCGGCCACCACGCGGCTGATTTCATGGCCGTCGGTGTTGTGCCCGTGATAGTGGATCAGCAGGTCCGGATGTTTCTGACGGATTGCATGAACCAGGTCGCCCATGCGCCTGGGCGACCCCAAGCCGCCATGATTTTTAATCGCCAGAATGATGTCCGGTCCGGTCACGTCCAGAATCTCGGCGACCTTTTTCAGGTAGAACTTGTTGGTGTGTTCCGGTCCCGTGGAAAAACAGACCGCCGCCTCCAGAATCCTTCCGGCTTTTCTAACTTCTTCATAAACAGGGATCATATTGGGAATGTAGTTTAAGAAATCAAAGACACGCCAGACATGGACATATCGGGCAAACGCTTCTACCGTCAGGCGAATGACGTTTTCAGGATAGGGTCGGTATCCGAACAAATTAATTCCGCGACACAATGTCTGGAAAAGTGTATCCGGCATATAGCCGCTCAATACCTCCAGTTTTTCCAGCGGGTTCATCTGCTTGCGCAGCATATCGACATGCACCGACGCGCCGCCCGTAATCTCCAGAGAAAAGTAACCGGCCGCATTTCGTTCCTGCGCCACCAGAATCTGCGTATGCGGCATGATCCGGTTTTTAAAATCCGACTGCGACAGATCTCTTTCAGCGTTGGTGACATAATAGCCTTTTTGCCCGCGCATTTTGTCCAGAATATGTTTAACCCCGACATTTTTGAGTTCCTGGGGCGTTACTCTACCTTCCGGTAAGTTTTTCATAACAAATGTTCTCCTCGATGCTTGTCGCTTAACCCATTAATAAGCGTAGGGATTTATTTTTCTGGAATGGATTTCCGCGATCAACCTCGACAGCTTGGCGATTTCCCGCTCGGCGTCGGGATAACTGAATATTTCGGGATGCAGATCAAGATAACTGGTTGTAAATTGACCGTTGCGGAAATCTTTTTCATCACAAATGGCCAGATAAAAGGGGATCGTGGTTTTGGGGCCGACGATTAAAAAGTCTTTCAGCGCGCGCTTCAGGCGCTGAATGGTCTGTTCCCAGGAATAGCCGCGCACAGTCAGCTTCACGAGCAGCGAATCGTAATCAGTCGGTATTTTATAGCCCTGATAGACAATGCCGTCGAGGCGGATTTCGGGACCGCCGGGCGACTGATACACGTCCACACGTTTGCCGCCTTCGGGCATGAAATTGTTTTTGGGGTCTTCGGCGTTGACGCGGACTTGAATGGCCTTGCCGACCAGATGGATTCGTTCTTCCGGAATTTCGAGTCGGCCGCCTTCGGCCAGCAGAATCTGCTGACGAATAATGTCGATGCCCGTGAGGATCTCGGTGACGGTGTGCTCCACCTGAAGCCGGGTGTTGACTTCCATAAACCAGAATTGGTTGGTTTTGGGATCGACCAGAAACTCCACCGTTCCGGCGTTGACATAACCCGCCTGGCGCGCAGCTTGTATCGCTGTCTGGTGCATGGCCTCGAGGACGGAAGGCGGCAGATCGGCAGGTGCGATTTCCAGCAGTTTCTGATGGCGGCGTTGGATGGAGCAATCCCTTGTCCCCAGGTGCATGATGTGACCGTAAGCGTCGGCCAGAATCTGCACTTCGATATGCCGCGGCGACTCCACGCATTTTTCAATATAGATACGGTCGTCATTGAAGGCGGAGCGCGCTTCAAAGCGCGCCTGCGGCAGTTGCGCGCGGAGTTCTTCTTCGCCGGCAATTTTGCGGATGCCGCGACCGCCGCCGCCGGCCAGCGCCTTGAACATGATCGGATAACCATGCTGAGCTGCGAAGGCCAATGCTTCTCGAATGCCTTCTTCACCGTCGGCCAGCGTGCCGGTTCCCGGAATAAACGGGATAGCGGCTTTCTTCATGATATCACGGGCGACGACCTTGTTGCCCAGATCGCGAATAACCTTGGGCGGCGGCCCGATGAAGGTGATACCCGCATCAACACATGCTGCGGCCAAATCAGGGTTTTCCGATAAAAAACCGTAACCGGGATGAATGGCATCCGCCCCGGCTTTTTGCGCCGCCCAGATAATTTTATCAATATTAAGGTAATCCTTGCGCGGCCCGTCGCCAATCAGAATGGCCTGATCGGCAAAGCGCAAAAAATACGCTTCGCTGTCCGGTTTTTCATAAACCGCGGCGGTGGAAAGCCCCATTTCCTTTACGGTGCGGATAATACGAAGAGCGATTTCTCCCCGGTTGGCTACCAGCACTTTTTGAATTTTTTTCACAAATGTCCTTCCTGTATACTGTTTAGTGATATACTATTCTCATCATGGACGCTTATACTTAGCAAATACATGGGTTGTCAAGCGGATAGTCTTTCTCAATCATAAATTGATTATTTTGTTGAAATATTCTATCTTATAGTCAGCTATTTGAGAATTGTATGCTTACGGAGGTACAGGAATGAGTGTAAAAATTGATGTGCCGATGCCGGAGATCGATGCATTCTGCCGTCGGAACCAAATACACAAGTTGGCATTTTTCGGATCGGTGCTGCGCGACGATTTCAGGCCGGACAGTGATGTCGATGTGCTAGTCGAGTTTGAGCGGGAGGCGCACGTAGGGTTCTTTGAACTTTATGATATGGAGCAAGAGCTTTCACGACTGCTTGGCGGCAGAAAAGTGGACATGAACACTCCGCGAAGCTTGAGTAGATATTTTCGCGATGAAGTACTCCGGGAAGCAGTGGTCCAATATGCCCAAACATGACCCCAAAGTTCGACTGCTGCATATGCGTGAGTATGCCCAAAAGGCAATTGCTATGGCCGACGGGCAGACGCGCAATGACATGGAAAGTGATGAAAAACTTCGGCTGGCATTGACGCACCTGGTTGAGTTGGTCGGCGAGGCAGCCAGTCGCGTTCCTAATGAAATACAACAGCGCCATCCGGAAATTCCCTGGCCAAAAGTGATCGGAATGCGGCACCGGCTGATCCATGGATACGATTTTGTGGACAATGATATTCTCTGGGAAACCATTAAGGGAAGTCTGTCAGGACTTGTTAATTCCCTTGACCGGATTCTCGAAGAGTACGTATAATCTCACGGTTGAGGATGTAATCATGGAAAACTGCAAAATGACAGGTCCGTTCGATTACCGCTCCAAGGTAATCAGTACGGATCAGGCGCTGGAAAAACTAAAACCCGGACAGAAAATTTTTGTCTCGAGCGCTGTCGCGGCCCCGGGGAAAGTCCTGTCGGCCATTGCCGCGTCCGACGCGCGCAATATCCGTGATCTGGAAATCATTCAGCTCATTACGCTGGGCCATTATCTTCCGCCTCACCACGGATACAGGCAATACCGGTTAAAGACATTCAATATCGGCGAGAGCATCAGCAAGGAAATCGCCGAAGGCAAAGTCGATTTCATTCCCGCCAACCTGATGGAGTTGCCTTATATTTTTTTAAGCGGCGCGGTGGCGGTGGATGTGGCGATTGTCCAGACGTCCGTACCCGATGACAAAGGGTTTATGTCTCTGGGCGTGGCGGTGGATGTGGCCAATATCGTCATTAAGCAGGCGTCGCTTACGATTGCAGAGATCAATCCAAACATGCCGGTAACCCACGGCGAGACGGCCATTCATATCAGCAGTATCGACTATATTATCGAAAGCGATTTGCCGCTGATTGAGCGGGAAAACAAGCCCTATGATGCAATTGTGGACCGCATCGGCTGGAATATCGCAAACCTGATCGAGGACGGCGCAACCGTGGTGCTGCATGTTGGCAGGATATTCAACGCCGTGGCCGCTCATTTGAAAAATAAGAAAAATCTCGGCATCCTGACGCATGTTCTTTCCGACTGGGTTATTGATCTGATCAATTCCGGCGCGATCTCGCTGGACCGCAGCCGTTATAACGGGGGACTCGTCACGGCGAGTTATTGTTACGGAAGTCGCGCCTTGTATGAGTATGTTGACCGCAACCCCGTTTTTGAGTTTTATCCGATTGCCCGGCTGAGCAACCCCTTCGTTGTGCGGCGAATCAAAAGTCTCATCGGCATCATGAACGTTAAAAAAATCGATATTTCCGGCGAGTTGGTCATCTTCCATTCCGGCGACAATCTCCTTTCCGGTTATGAAAGCAAGCTGAACTTTGCGGTGGCCGCAACCATTTCCAAAAGAGGCAAAGCGATTGTGGCGCTAAATTCCGTGGATAAACAAGGGAGAAGCAACATCGTCATCAAGCATGACGGTGACATTGACAACCCTCATAGTACGCTGGGCGTCGTCAAATATATCGTCACCGAATACGGCGTGGCGAATCTTTTCGGCAAGTCCATCCGGGAGCGGGCCATTGCGATGATCGACATTGCCCATCCCGATCATCGCGAAAGTTTGCTTAACCAGGCCAAGGCGCTTAATTATGTCTACGCGGATCAGATTTATGTTGCCCGTCATGCCGCCAACTACCCGTCCGGGCTGGAAACGCGCAAATCCCTGCGAGACGGTCTGGAAATTAAAATCCGTCCGATCAAATCATCCGATGAGGACATGATGCGCCGCCTGTTTTACAATTTTTCCGACGAATCAAAATATTTCCGCTATTTTGCCAGTAAGCCTGTCATGCCGCACAAAGAAATGCAAACATATGTCAGCATTGATTACGAAGAGGTTCTTTCGGTTGTCGCCATTGTGGAAAAAGGCCGCAATGAAAGAATCATCGCCGAGGCGCGCTACGCTTACGATAAAAGAGCGGGCGCTTATGAAATCGCTTTCATTGTCGATGAGGAGTTTCAGGGAAAAGGCGTCGCGACTTTCATGTTTAACTACCTGATTAAGATCGCCCGCGACCGGGGGATTGGCTGCTTTATCGCCTATGTGCTGCCGCGCAATGAGGCCATGCTGAAAGTCTTCGAAAAGTCAAAAATTGCAATGTCCCGCACGTCCGATACTGACGCAGTGGTTTTGCGCTTCAATCTGGCGGCGCAAGCTGATGCAAATGGAGGTGCAGACAGGGCGAAATAAATAGCCTGTGCGTAACATAGCTTTATTCCCCTTGCGGAAAAAAGCGTAAAGGGGTATTACACTTATCCTAACAGTTCCTAGCCACCATATAGAATAGGGGGAAAGAACATGGTTCATTTCCAGGCGCCGCGCCGTTTCACCAGCCTTATTCTTACCGCCATCGCGTTCATCACCCTGACCGTCAGCGGCTGCCAGCAAAGACCGGCCGACCCGCCGGAAAAAATCACCATAGCTCATTCGACCGCGGGCAATGCAATCCTCATGACTATCGCCTTAATGAAGGACTATCTTAAAGAAGAAGGATTGGACGTGACACCGCAGCCTCATGCCTTCGGGAACCCGCACTCCAGGCGATGATTGAGGGAAAGGCGGATATTGCTACAGCGGGAGATACGCCAATAGTGTTTGCCATTATGGGCGGCAAGAAAATCACGGTACTGGCAGTGATCCAGACTTCCAATAAGAATGAAGCCATCGTGGCCAGGCAAG
>JANYAF010000266.1 GCA_025355175.1 Deltaproteobacteria bacterium
GGGCAATTTGGCAATGAGAAAAGCATTACGGAATACGTGAAGAAGCAAGGACGGGAAAAGGAATATAAGAAATTGCATAGTCAGCAGCTCGAGTTGTTCGGTTTTGATACCCCGTAGCTTGCTGCGGGGTAGTTCATTTTCGAGGTCGGCCTTTTTTTCGCGAAGCTCATTGATCGTTTGCTCCAGCGCAAATTCCCGCGCCTCCACCTTAACCGACATCATTCCGAATGTCTCAGCCAGTTCCGCAATTTCCGGTGAGTTCTTCTTTTTATCTGTGAGGCTGAAAATCCTGTCCACATTTTTAAAGGAACCGGCAATGATCTCACGGGCGTGTTCGGTCAGTATGGCCACCGCTGCGGCCAAGTCACTATGCTTGTTCGTCTCCAAATGCCTCTCCGATGATAGCTTCCTGATTTTCCGGAAAGGAATATAGAGAAAAACGGCGCTTCCTGTCAATAAAATTTCTTTATTTGACCACATCAGAAAACGATACGTATACGCGTTAACCATCGCAGAAAGATGTTCCAAAAAAAATTATTGACAGAAATAACCAATATTGTTATGAAGACTCACCAATTGAGCAAGGAAAGAAAGATTCATGAAAAAAATCGCTGTAACATTAAATCTGAATAGCGGGTGGTGGTGGAGCCTCACAGGGAGGATTTCCCGCCGCTGATCTTTTATAATTAAAGTTCAAGCCGTGGAGAGCCTCTCAGGTCTCCACGGCTTTTTTGTTTGTATTAACCAAAAGGCCGTGACGAAACTCACGGCCTTTTTACGTGAAACTCAAATTACGGAAGCGTAGCGCGCCGGAATTTGTAAGTTGAGCGATCCCGCCTTGGGCGGGATAATGAACACCACATAAGAGGAGAATCAATATGTACCAACCGAAATTCGCTGAATTTGAAAAGTTCGCCCAAAGGGGGAATTTGATTCCCGTTTATCGGGAAATTTTGGCTGATGTTGAAACGCCGGTTTCCGTTTTACGAAAATTACAACACAAGGATCATACCTATTTGCTGGAGAGCGTTGAAGGCGGTGAAAAATGGGGACGATATTCTTTTATCGGTACGGACGCGGGCGTTGTATTCAAAGTTCGCGGCACACAGGTCATTGTCGAAGAAAAAGGAAGAGTCACGACCCGCGAACACAAAGGCAACCCGTTGGGTTTGCTGCGCGACCTGCTGGGCCGTTACAAGCCTGTCGCCACGCCCGGCCTGCCGCGCTTTTACGGCGGCGCGGTCGGTTACCTGGGTTATGACATGGTGCGTTATTTTGAAAAGCTTCCCTGCGCGCCGCCTTCCGATCTGAATCTGGATGAATCCGTCTTTGTTTTCAGCGACTCTCTTTTAATTTTTGATAACATCCGCCACACCATCAAGGTGGTTGCCTGCGCTTATACGGAAGATGAGGACTCTATCGAAGACACCTACAAGGCAGCCTGCCGGAAAATTGACGAGATGATCGCGCTTTTAGCAGGACCCGTTCCTGCGGCAAAACCAGCAAAACAGGTCAGCGATGTGGTCTTTGAATCCAACATGACGCCCGACCAATACAAGGCCATTGTCGATCAGGCCAAAGACTATATCACCGCCGGAGATGTGATTCAGGTGGTGCTCTCTCAGCGCTTTTCAACAAAGTGCGATACCGATCCGGTTGATCTCTACCGGGCGTTACGGTTTGTCAATCCGTCGCCGTATTTATTTTTCCTCAAGCTGGACGATCTGACGCTGATCGGTTCTTCGCCCGAAGTCATGGTCAGGCTGGAACAAAACGATGTGGAACTGCGACCGATTGCGGGTACCCGCAAGCGGGGCAAAACTGAACAGGAAGACCGGGCGCTTTCCGACGAACTGCTTTCCGATGAAAAGGAACGCGCGGAGCATGTGATGCTGGTCGATCTGGGACGAAACGATCTGGGACGGATTGCGGAAACCGGCTCAGTCCAGGTCAATCAGTATATGGTGGTGGAAAAATATTCCCACGTCATGCATCTGGTCTCCAATGTACGTGCGCAACTTGCCCGCGGCAAGGATGCGTTTGACGTGATGGCGGCCACCTTTCCGGCCGGCACGTTGAGTGGGGCCCCCAAAGTCCGCGCCATGCAGATCATCGATGAACTGGAGCCCGTGCGGCGCGGCGCGTATGGCGGCGCAGTCGGTTATTTCAGCTTCAGCGGCAACATGGATTTTTGCATCACCATCCGCACCATGGTGATCCAAGGCGGCCGGATTTTCGTCCAGGCCGGTGCGGGTATTGTTTATGATTCGCAAGCCGAATCGGAACATCAGGAAACGCTCAACAAGGCGCGCGGCATGCAGCAGGCGGTTAAGTTGGCCGCCGGTGGTTTTATTCTGGAGAACGGCAACTAGGAGTTGAGACATGATTTTAATGATTGATAATTACGATTCCTTTACATTTAATATCGTTCAATACGTGGAACAGATGGGCGAGGATGTCCAAGTCTATCGCAACGATAAAATCACGCTCGACGGAATTAAAAAACTCAAACCGCAGGCAATATTTCTGTCGCCCGGTCCCTGCTCGCCGCGCGAAGCGGGCATCACGGTGGATGTCGTGCACGCTTTTCATAAAACCTTACCGATTCTGGGCATCTGTCTGGGGCATCAATCCATCGGCTACGCCTTTGGCGGCGACATTATCCGCGCCGAACGCATCATGCACGGCAAAGTCTCGCCCGTTAATCATGACAGCAAAACAATCTTTGCAGGACTGCCCAATCCCTTTACCGCCGGGCGTTATCATTCGCTCGTCGTGCGTCCCGAAACACTGCCGGACTGTCTGGAAGTAAGCGCGACGACCATTGAAGGCGAAATTATGGGATTTCGTCATAAAGAATATCCGGTGGAAGGCATCCAGTTTCACCCGGAATCGGTGCTGACACCACAGGGCAAACGCATTATTCGAAACTTTTTAAAATATACAGGGCGAAAGGAACGTTCATCATGATCAAGGAAGCAATCGATAAAGCCGTCAGAAAAACAGACCTGTCGGAAGCGGAGATGATGGCGGCGATGGCAGAAATAATGGTAGGCGCGGCCACACCCGCGCAAATCGGCGCGTTCATGACCGCACTGCGCATGAAGGGCGAAACCGTGGAAGAAGTGACGGGTGCGGCCCGCATCATGCGGCAGAAAGCCGCGCGCATCAATGCCTGCGCGACAACCATCGTCGATACCTGCGGCACGGGAGGCGACAAGCTCAACACGTTTAACATTTCCACCACGACGGCTTTTGTCGTGGCGGCAGCGGGCATTGTTGTGGCCAAACACGGTAACCGGGCCGTCTCCAGTGGATGCGGCAGCGCCGACGTGCTCGAGGCCCTGGGCGTCAACATCAGTGTGGATCAGGAAATCGTGGAGGAGTGCATTCAGCAGATCGGCATCGGCTTTCTGTTTGCGCCAAAGCTGCACGGCGCCATGAAATACGCCATCGGCCCCCGCCGTGAAATCGGCATCCGCACCATCTTTAATATGCTGGGACCCCTTACCAATCCGGCTGGCGCAACCGCGCAACTGCTGGGTGTTTATGACCCAAAGCTTACGGAAATGTTCGCGGACGTTTTGAAAAATATGGGCACCAAAAGGGCATTTGTCGTGCACGGATCGGATGGCCTCGATGAAGTCACCATCACGGGTGAAACCCGCGTGGCGGAATTAAAAGATGGTATTGTTCGCATATACAATATCCATCCGAAGGATTACGTCGGAACAACCTACCCGCTGGATGCTATCCGTGGCGGCGATCCGACCACAAACGCACAGATCACCCGTGATGTCCTTTCCGGCAAAACCGGCGCGTGCCGGGACGTTGTATTGATGAACACGGCACTGGCTATTGTGGCCGGAGAAAAAGCGGACAACATAAAAGACGGCGTTGCGCTGGCCGCCGATTGCATCGACAACGGCGCGGCAGTCAAGAAATTGCAGGCCTTGATTGAGATGAGCAACAGTTGAAAACTATATGATTCTAGACCAGATTGTTGAAACAAAAAAAGAAGAAGTGGAGCGATTGAAGAATACCACAACCATATCTGCGTTGCGGAATACTATCGCGGGACTTGCGCCCTGCCGGGATTTCCGGGCAGCCATTAGCGGCAAAGCCTGTTCCATTATCGCTGAAGTGAAATGTGCGTCGCCGTCACGCGGCACGCTGGTTGAACATTTCGATCCGCTCGGCATCGCGAAAACTTACGAGCAAAACAGCGCGGCGGCAATTTCAGTGCTGACCGATGAAAAATATTTTCTCGGTCATAAAACCTATTTAACGCAAATTAAAAAAGAGGGCAAAATACCGGTTTTGCGTAAGGATTTTATTATTGACCCGCTTCAGATCTATGAAACAAGAGCCATTGGCGCGGACGCTGTTTTGTTGATTGTTCGAGTGTTGGGACAGAGGCTTGAGGAATTTATCGCGCTTTCCAAAGAGCTGGGTCTGAGCCTTCTCACAGAAGTGCATACCCAGGAGGAACTGGAGACGGCACTGGCCGCGGGTGCGGATATCATCGGCATCAACAACCGCAATCTTGATACATTCGTCACCGACATCAATGTAAGCCGGATTTTAAAGCGGCAGATTCCGGCGGATAAAATAGTCGTGGCGGAAAGCGCAGTCAGAAGCCGCGCGGACATTGAATGTCTGATGCAGGCGGATATTAACTCTTTTCTGATCGGCGAGGCGCTGGTTACAGCGCCGGATATCGGCAAAAAACTGCGGGGGTTTCTGGGAGAAATTCAGGAATGACTCAGGTCAAGATCTGCGGGATAACTCACCTCGATGACGCACTTTGCTCTGCCGAAAATGGCGCTGCAGCGCTGGGCTTTATTTTTTACCGGCCCTCACCACGCTATATCGAGCCGCAAAGGGCCAGAGTGATCATTGACAAACTGCTGCCGAATTTAGTAAAGATCGGTGTCTTTGTCAACGAAACAACTGAAGAAGTCAAGAGGATCTTTGACTATTGCGGCCTGGACATGCTGCAACTTCACGGAGACGAATCGCTGGACTATTGCCGTCAATTTCCTGCTCACCGGCTTATCAAGGCGTTGGCGCTAAAAGGCGAAGAGGACTTGAAGAAAGCCTCTGCCTTTGATGTCTCCGCTATTTTAGTGGACAGTCGCCACGCAGGCCTCTACGGCGGCACGGGAAAAACATCCAACTGGGAACTGGCCGGCAGAATTTCAAAACCGCTCATTCTTTCCGGCGGATTAAATGAAAGCAACATCATCGACGCACTGCAAAAGATCAACCCTAACGCGCTGGACATTAACAGCGGAGTCGAAGAATGTCCGGGCAAAAAAGACTGTGCAAAAATTGTCCGAATTATGGAGATCATCAAAAGGCAGACGAACGCAGATGATACACCTATTATCTTTACATCGAGGAAGAATTTATGAAAACACTACCGGATGAAAACGGGCATTTTGATATTTTCGGCGGGCGCTATTCCCCGGAAACGCTGATGACCGCGTTACTCGAATTGGAAGAGGCCTATGGCAAAGCCCAAAAGGACAAATCCTTTGCCAGAGAATTTGACTGGTATCGGCGAGAATATGCAGGGCGTCCGACCCCCCTTTATTTTGCTGCACGGATGACCAAGGCTTTGGCTGGCGCGAAGATTTATCTCAAGCGCGAAGATTTGAATCATACCGGCTCGCACAAAATAAACAATACGCTGGGGCAGGCGCTGCTCGCCCGCCGGATGGGAAAAAAGAAAGTCATTGCCGAAACCGGCGCGGGACAGCACGGTGTGGCCACCGCCACCGTAGCGGCGCTTTTCGGCATGGAATGTAAAATATTCATGGGCGAGGAAGACATTCGCCGCCAAGCCCCCAATGTCTTCCGCATGAAGATTTTGGGCGCGGAAGTGGTGCCGGTTAAAAGCGGCACGGCAACGCTCAAAGACGCGATGAATGAAGCGATGCGCTACTGGGTGGGAAGCGTCCGCGATACATTTTATATTATCGGCACAACCGCCGGTCCTCATCCCTATCCTATGATGGTCAGAAATTTTCAGTCGGTGATCGGGAAAGAAATTAGAAAGCAGCTAAACAAAATGGAAGGCAGAAATCCCGATATTCTCGTAGCTTGCGTTGGAGGAGGTTCGAACGCGATGGGCACCTTTTATGCGTTTCGCAACGAAAAGGCAGTGGCGATGTTTGGCGTGGAAGCAGCGGGTCGCGGCTTGAATACGACCGAGCATTCCGCGAGCATTAACGGCGGAACAGTCGGTGTTCTACATGGCAACAAAACGTATCTGTTGCAGGATGAGCATGGCCAGGTGCGCGATGCCTATTCCATCGCGGCGGGTCTGGATTACCCCGGTGTCGGGCCGGAGCACGCTTATTTTGCCGCGACGAAGCGCGCAACGTATGTGACAGTGACAGATACGGAGGCCGTTGAGGCGTTTTCTTTCCTGTCGCGCCGGGAAGGCATCATTCCCGCGCTGGAAAGCGCGCACGCGATTGCCTACGCCATGAAAATTGCGCCTCAGATGAAGAAAAATAATATTCTGGTGATTTGTCTTTCCGGACGAGGCGACAAAGACGCGCAGACAATTATTGAAACAATGTAGGGAACGGTCGCGACCACCCGCGTGTGACCTTTAGGTTATGCGGGTGGCAAGACCTTTTCCCTACAAAAAGAAATGAGGAAACTATGGGACGAATTGGAAAGAGGTTTGAATCTTTACGCGCTAAAAACGAAAAAGCGCTGGTGGTCTATTTGACGGCGGGCGATCCATCGCTTAGCATTACAAAAGCATTGATTCTGGAATTGGAGGAAGCAGGCGTCGATATTCTGGAAATCGGTGTTCCTTTTTCTGATCCAACGGCGGACGGTCCGGTTATTCAGGCTGCCTCGCAGCGCGCGCTCAAAACAGGAACCACCCTGCAGGGCGTGCTTGATCTGGTTGCCGATATTCGTCAGACCTCTCAAATTCCCATCTTGCTTTTCGGCTATTTCAATCCGATTTTTGCCTACGGTGTTGGGAAATTTGCAAAGGCCGCGCAAAAAGCCGGCGTGGACGGACTACTGGTTGTTGATCTGCCACCGGAAGAAGCCCCGGAATTGCGGATTTACAGTGACGCAGCAGATCTTGATTTTATCTCGCTTGTCGCACCAACGACCGGAAAAGACCGGTTGAAAAATATTGTCCGAAACGCTACGGGATTTCTTTACTACATTTCCATTACCGGCGTCACCGGCACCGTCGCGCCGAAAATCGACGACATCGCGCGCGACGTTTCAAAAATCAGCAAACTCACCAAAATGCCAATAGTCGTGGGCTTCGGCATTTCCAACGCGGCCCAGGCCAAAGAAATCGCCGCGCTTGCCGACGGCATCGTCATCGGCACCGCAATCGTCAAGCTGATTGATGAAAATCGGAATAGCAGTGAGCTGATAAATATTGTTTCTGATTATACGAGGGAAATTAAAGAAGCGCTCCGGTAAAGACTAAATCTTTCAATCATCAGTACCCAACCATTGCTGCGATTATTCGCCAATTGGTTATATTACCTCTTCACGATATGTTTTTTTCTGATCGCTTGATAGATTGGCAGGGTAATCAGAATGGCACAAATGATCAAAGCAACAATCGCAATCGGCCTTTCAACAAAGATGCCAAAGCTGCCCTGTGACATCAGAAGCGAGCGTCTGAGATTGACTTCAAACATGGGACCGAGAACAAAACCCAAAATCAGCGGAGCGGCCTCGTAGTCGAATTTTTTCAGCAGATAACCGATGATGCCGAAAAGAACCATCACGCCGATATCAAAGACGCTGTTGTTGATGCTGTATGCGCCGACCAGACAAAAAAGAATAATGAGCGGGTAGAGAATCTTGTCCGGAATCCGCAGCACCTGCACCCACAAAGGAATCAGGGGAAGATTCAAGATCAGCAGGATGACATTGCCCACATACATGCTGGCGATTACGCCCCAGAAGATTTCCGGATGCTGCGTCATCAGCAGCGGTCCCGGCGTCACGCCGTGAATCATAAACGCTCCAAACAACACAGCCAGCACAACATTGGGCGGGATACCCAGTGTCATGAGCGGAATAAAAGATGTGGAAGCGGCGGCGTTGTTTGCGGATTCGGGTGAGGCGACACCTTCGATCGCGCCCCGGCCGAATTCCTCCGGGTGCTTCGATACCCTTTTTTCCACGCCATAGGCAATGAAGGTGGAAAGCACGGGGCCGCCGCCCGGCAGAATCCCCAGAAAAAAACCAATCACGGTGCCGCGCACGATCGCCCACTTCGCCTTCATCCACTGAAGTTTGTCGGGAAACATATTTTTTATTTTGACATCAAGAATTTTTACCGATGCTGTTTTTTCCAGGTTATCGAACACCTCGGCCAGGCCGAACAAACCCATGGCCAGCGGCGCGACACCCAATCCTTCAAACAAATTTAGATTGCCAAAGGTCATTCGCTGCTGCGAGGTGATGGGGTCCAGGCCGATCAGGCTGAGCGTGATGCCGGCGAGCGCCATGAGCGACGCCTTGATCATCGAGCGTTGCGCGAGGTAGATAATAAACGTAAACCCCATCAGGATAATGGCAAAGTATTCCGGCGGGCCGAACTTTAGAGCCAGCGTGGAGAGCGGCACGGCAATCAACTGCAAGCCGATCAATCCTACGGTGCCGGCGATAAACGATCCAAAAACAGCAATGCCCAGCGCCGCGCCCGCTTGTCCCTTTTGCGCCATCGCATGGCCGTCCAGGCAGGTGATGACGGATGCCGTTTCCCCCGGCACGTTAATCAGAATGGATGTTGTCGAACCGCCGTACATCGCACCGTTGTAAATCCCTGCCAGCATGATAATCGAGCCTGCCGGCGATAATTGAAAGGTCAGCGGTAGAAGGATGGAAATAGCGCCTACCGGCCCGATACCCGGCAGGACGCCGACGAGGGTTCCCAAAAGACAGCCGATAATCACCAGTAAAAGATTGTGAAACTCACAAGCGACAGAAAGACCGTAGATTAATCCGTTTAGCGCATCCAAAAGATTCTCCGCAAAAATAAAAAATTAAAATCCCCAAATCCCCCGGGGCAGAGGGGTCTTCAGAAATATTTGAAATAATCCATAGCTTAAAAATACTGACAGCACGGAACCAAGAGCGGATGTCCAGACTTTCATGCCGCCTAAGCAAAATAAAATCACCATCAGAATACTTGTCGCGATCAGATAACCGAGGAACGGCAGCGCAAGACCGTAGATGGCCAGAGCGATTACAGCCATGATATTCTTCTGCCAGTGGACGCTGCGCCACAAATCGGCCCAGCGCACGGAGATCGCTTTATCGACATACGTTATGCCGAAAAGAATCAGGCTGAAAATAATGATGAGCAGACTGGTCCAGAAGGGCATAAAACCGGCCTGGGGATTGTTCAAAGAGCCGATCCCCAGGCCGAACGATGTTATCAGGACAATAGCCGCAAGTAAAAAGAAAACCATACTGCTGATCATATTGCGTTGATCCATAAGTACCTGTCCTCTGTCCCGTCTTCCCACGCGCCTATTCCGGCTTGGTTGCCGCTTCTTTGATGACGCCGGTGGATTTTAAGTGCTTATTGATGCTTTTCCAGTGGTCTTTCAGGAAAGCACTGAATTGGGAACTGTTATAATGCACGGGAATCATATTGATCTTGTCGAGCATTTCCAGATATTCCGGGCTTTTGGCAGCTATGGCAAAAGCCTCTTCCAGCTTTTGAGCAATAGCCGGATCAATATCTGACGGCGCAACAATGGCAAAAACCGCGTCATCGGTAACACCGAATTTGTCAAAAATAGACCGCCGGTCATAAAAAAACTTGACAAGCAAACGAGGGTATGATTAGTAACCTCCGCCCTCGCGGTGTGGCTAGTTTCAGCATAAGCCCGGTTATTGAGCTTTAATTTTCTGAAATGAATCACCCCCCAGAGATTTCGCTGTTTGAAATGTAGATTAAATTTAATTCACCCCGATTGCTCCTCGGCAAAAATAGCTTAAAGGGGCAATAGGTTCTGAAAAAAAACGACGAGGTAAGTTGTGGTCACCGTAATTCCGGATTATACGCTTTTAGTTCAGATGGCTACTTTCATAGCCTTAATTTTTATCCTCAATTATCTTCTTTATAAACCCATTTTATCCATCATTGACCGCCGTAAAAAACAACTTGAAGAGCTTGAAAATGAGATTAAACTTTTCAAGGACTCTGTTGATAAAAAAGCTGCCGAATATGATGAAAAACTCAACAAGGCCAAAACGAGTGCTTCTGATTTGAAAAAAGAGATTATCGACGAAGGCGCAATGCAGGCTAAAAGCATCGTGGATGCCGTCCGAAACGAAATACCTTTGATGACTCAGGAGTCTCAGCAGAGGATGGATAAGGAAATGCAAGCGGCGCGGCAAATACTTAATAATCAGTCCCGCAAGCTTTCGCTGGAAATTGCTGAAAAGGTTTTGGGAAGGAGAATCCAATGAAACTTTCACACCGATCAATTCGTTTCTCATTGCTCCTTTCCCTGCTAATTGTTCTTGCTTCAGTCTGCCTGGCTTTTGCGTCAGGTGGCGGTGAGGGTGGTGAATCTTCTCAGTGGAAAGGCTTCGCTTTTAAATCTTTAAATGCTGCTCTCATCATTGGTTTTCTGGCTTGGATGTTGGCACCCAAAATTAAGGGATTTTTTGCTGGCCGGCGCCAGGATATTAAGGAATCTCTGGAAAGTACAGCCGTTCAAAAGTCGGAGGCTGAGAAGCAGTATAGAGAGTATGCGGAAAAGATCGACAAGGCTTCTCTCGAGATTGACGGCATTTTTGAGATGATCAAGGCTCAGGGTGTAGTAGAAAAGCAGAAAATTATTGAAGACGCCGGTAAAGTTGCTCAGAAAATGAAAGAAGACGCTCAGACGCGCATTGAACAGGAATTGAAAAAAGCATCCAGTCAACTGCGTAATGAAGCCGTCGCCCTTTCAGTGCAAATGGCGGAAGAAATATTGAAGAAAAATATCACAGCACAGGATCATGAAACCATGGTCAAGGAATATATGGATAAGGTGGTGAACAAAAATTGATCAGCAATATTTCAAAACGATACGCTCGCGCATTTTTTGAAATTGCCGAGGGAGAA
>JANYAF010000273.1 GCA_025355175.1 Deltaproteobacteria bacterium
ATGTCATAACCACAGGGACCCGCTTCATATACAAAGTGAAGCTCCCTTGTCGAAGATGCCAGCTTTTTAACCACGCGATCAAGATCGTCAAGGGTACCACCGATTGCACCATAATACCTGACGTCTCCATTCCGATCCGCATCTGCCAATGCAACATTAATTGAATTTTTGTGAACATCCAAACCAACAAATGTGATATGCTTCTTCATGACCTGCCTCCTTGGTTGTGGCTCTGTGACGTAGTAGTTTTCTTCTCTACAGTATAACCCACGTTTGCAAGGTCGGCAGGTCTTTTTTAAACCCTTTGTCAGGTGACAACCATTATGTCTAATGACCTAAAGGTCACACGAGGTCACAAGCGACCCGTACTACTGTTAACATTGGATAGCAACTTGGTATAAAAAGGAGGGAGACACCATGTCACTGGTCCATTTGGAGGCTGGCGCAGGTGAGGCCATCCGTCTGTCACTGGCCGCGAAGGAGTCGAACCGGCCGATCCGCATCGAACTCCATTCCACGGGCTGCTGTGACGCGTCACTGGGCCTGTGCCTGGATGACGTTCGCGAGGCAGACCTGATTTATGAATCCGACGGTCTGCAATTTGTCATGAGTCCGGAAATCCACCAGCTGGCAGGCGACGTCACGATCGCCTGTGCGCATGACCAGGGCAAAGCGGGTTTTGTCATCCGGTCGGCAAAACCCGTGAGTGAATGGGACGGGTTTGGCGTGTGCCATATCAGAACCTGACCCCCTATGAGCATCTCCATTTATGTGTCCGTTCTCCCGTTATATATTTAGCAGCTAGTTTGTCACACATAACATTTTTTCTCGTCGTATTATGTAATAGACTTACAATGCTTATATCAAACTTTCATTAAGGAGGACAAATATTATGGAAGAAACGAAAACAGACAGAAAAAGCATGTCACGAAGGAATTTCTTGAAATCTACCGGCGCTGCCGTTGCCGTAGCTGCGGCAAGTGGTATGGTGGGAGCGAAAACCGCTGAGGCTGCGACAAAGATACCGAAGAAATGGGACAAGGAGGCCGATATCATCATGGTTGGTAGCGGTTATTCAGGCCTTGCCGGCACCCTCGAGGCAAGAAGGCTGGGATTGAGCGTATTGGTCCTAGAGAAGATGAAAACACTTGGCGGAAATTCGATCATTGCTGACGGTGGGGCCAATGCCGTTGACCCAGTGCGCCAGAAACGCCAAGGTATCGTTGATTCCACGGATCTTTATTTCAAACACACCATGGAGGGCGGAGATAACATCAATGATCCGGAAAAAGTCCGATATATGGTAGAGCACGCCCTTGACGACTGCGTCAATTATCTGGAAAATCTGGGTGTCAAATGGCCTGACAAGGTTGTGAGAGGCTATGGTTCACTTTATGAGAGAACCCACTACATCGGCACCTATACGGATAAGAAAGGCCGTAAATGGCAAAAGGGAGCTGCTAATATTTATGCCATGCTTGACGAGATGGAAAGGATTGGTCAGCCAATCCTTTTAGATCATGAGGTGACGCAAATCATCAGGGAAAAACCTCTGTCAGGCCGGGTTTTGGGTGTAGAGGTAAAAGCGGGCAAAAAGAAGCTGTATTTTAGGGCAAAAAAAGGTGTTGTCTTGGCCAGTGGAGGATTCGGCGCTAACCTGGAATGGGTAATCCAGCATGATCGCAGACTGGAATATACAGGTACGACAAATCATCCTGGCGCTACGGGTGAATGTATTAAGTTTGCCGAAGATGTCGGGGCAGAGACCCTGCACATGGATTATATTCAGGCCATCCCCCTAAAAGATGTAATTCCGCCGTTTAAAGGCATGTTTTTTCTCATAGAGAGTGAAGAGGTGAGAAAGGCTTCCCCAAGTATGCCTTACAGGATATTTGCCAATAAAGACGGAAAGAGGTTTGTGGACGAAGGGGCAAGGCGCGATGTGATCAAAGCCACATGTCTGGCCCAGCCACTTTTTGAACCGAAAAACCTCATCGAAGCCAATACTATTGAAGAGTTGGAGGATAAACTGGGCATACCCAAGGGCAACCTAGTGGAAACGGTAAACAAATACAATGCCGCGTGCGATGCAAAGAGTGACCCCGAGTTTGGAAAAGACAAGTCTGTCCTGATACCTTTGAGAATGCCGCCGTTTATTGCGCGAACAAGGGCACTTCAGCGCCACCATACTATGGGTGGACTCCTGGTGAAGGGGACGACGGGGGAGGTCATTGACCGATGGGGCAAGATCATTCCCGGGCTTTACTCAGCGGGTGAGGCGACAGGAGGAACCCACGGGTCGAACCGCCTGGGTCACAATGGAACCGTTGACAGTATCGTTTTTGGACAAACTTGCGCCAGGGTTATTGCAAAATCGAAAGTTTAAAAGGAATAAAAATGCCCGAGACACAAATACCACACCTCAGGTCAAGAAAGTAAGCGCTTGAATTTTACGTTTCGACTTTAGGGCAGGATCGTAAATGGTTCTGCCCTTTTTTATGGCTTTTGACCGGTAATCTCCTGTTTTCACCATTTAATGAATCTGATTTATAGGTAGGTGAATGCAGCAACCGAAATAAGACCTAATTGCACTGCCTCTACCCTATAGGCTAACTCGCTTACAGCATTTCTTCGTTGAGCTTCATGATTGTTCAAACCTCACCGGAGATCACGAAAAATCACACCAAAGGGTAACAATACGGTAGCAATGGAAAAAAAGACTAACTTTGGCTGTATAAGTGATTAATTTTATTGGTGCCCCTGGCGTGAGTCGAACACGCGGCCCACAGATTAGGAATCTGTCGCTCTATCCATCTGAGCTACAGGGGCAACCTTGGTTTCAGGTTCCCGCAGGATGCGGCGATTTAACATTCTTTGCCCGGCGTGTCAACCTCCGGCGCTTCACTTGTTTGCGAAATCCTTCAGATGCGTTTCCAGCAAACGGTCTTTATTAAAATTTACCAACTTCAGGTTTTGCGGTTTCGTGCCGACAAAAGCGCATTTGGGCACCAGTCCGATCAATTCCGACTCCAGAATCTCAATGCCACGCTCGGCCGCAAGCTTTTCCACCTGTTCATAAATCACTTTAAACGGTGTTTCTTTACAATTCGTCAGGTTCATGGACACCTGCGCCAGATGCCTGCTTTTTAATATGACACCGATAGCGCGCACATGCGGGAGGCCGCCGCTTTTCTCCCGGATCAGGGATGCGATTTTTTGCGCCAATCTCAAATCATCACAATTCAGATTGATATTATAGGCTACCAGCAGTTCGCGCGCGCCCACGGCCGTTGCGCCCGCGCGCGGATTAAATACCGGCTTGCCGGCATCCGGAGCATCGCCAGGATTGGACATCTTTTCCGCCAACGCCTCGTATCCGCCGCGCCGGACATTCGCCAGTTCGCTGCGCTCGGAGATCAACGCCGCATGGCCATAAAAATAAGCAGGCACGCCGAATCGTTCATATAATTGATGACCAAAGAGATGCGCCAGATTCACAGCATCTGCCATTTTTGTTTTTCCCAGTGGAATGAAGGGCACCACATCAACAGCCCCCAGTCGCGGGTGGACACCAGTCTGACTGCGCATGTCAATTAATTCCAGGGCCTGCCCCGATGCGGCCAGCGCCGCTTCCAGTACGTCTTCCGGCTTTCCCAGAAACGTAAAGACACTCCGGTTATGATCACTGTCCCCGCTGTAATCAATCAGGCGGATATTGGGAAACGTCTTCAAGACGCGGGCAATCGATTCGATTTTATCCAAATCGCATCCTTCGCTGAAATTCGGCACACATTCGATAATTTTCATGTCTATACCTGATAAAATTTTAGAGTCGGCAACGCCACACAAGTGAGTTTGCCGCCGTAAACCGCGCCGGTGTCAATACCGATTTTATTATCGGTAATCAGAGGCGCGCTAAAATGAGTATGTCCAAAGACAACTCGTTTCCCAAAATCATAGTCGGAATCAATAAATTCCTGCCGGATCCACTGCAGGTCATGAGAAGACTGCTCGCCAAGTGGTATCCCGGGAAGCAGGCCGGCATGCACAAATATAAATTGATCCGTTTCATAATACGGCAAAAGCGATTCAAAAAAGCGCAGATGATCCGCTGGAATTTTTGCCTTTCTTTCACGCGGAGCATCCAACCGGGATATCCCGTAAGTCCTGAGCGTCATCATGCCGCCGTTTTGCAGATACAGGTCCTCGTCTATGCCTTCCAGATAGCGAATCAGCATGTCTTCGTGATTTCCACAAAGACAGATCATTTTTCGATGTATCTTTTTGAGGCCCAAAACGTAATCCACCACGTCCTTGCCTCCGCCTGCGCGGTCAATATAATCGCCGATAAAGAGCAATGTATCATTTACCGGATCGGCTGCGATGTCCTGGATAAGACGCTGGAGCTTATCCAGACAGCCATGGATGTCTCCGATGGCAAATATTTTATTCATCATCGAATGCCGCCATAAGCTACATCTTAATCCAACAGGGCAGCCGTAAAATCTTTACTGTTGAAGGGTCGCAAATCATCCAGGCCCTCGCCGACGCCGATAAAACGCACCGGGAGCCCCAGTTCGCCGGCAATGCGCACCACAACACCGCCCTTGGACGTTCCGTCGAGTTTCGTGAGCACGATACCGGTAACACCGATATCCTCTTTAAACATTTTGGCCTGCATGACAGCATTCTGGCCTGTTGTGGCGTCTAAGACAAGCAATATTTCGTGCGGAGCGCCGGGCAACTCTTTACTGATGACCCTTTTGATCTTTTTGAGCTCTTCCATCAGGTTGGTCCGGGTATGCAGGCGACCAGCGGTATCCACAATGACGACGCCGTTAAAACCGGCTTTAATCTTACCGACCGCGTCAAAAACAACAGCGGCGGGATCGGCATTCATTTTCTGTTTGATTACGGGCACGTCAACACGCTTTCCCCATACTTCCAGTTGCTCGATGGCCGCCGCCCGGAAGGTATCGGCGGCTACCAGCAAAACAGCATGACCATCATTACGCAATAAATTAGACAACTTACCAATGGTTGTCGTTTTACCACTGCCATTGACGCCGATCGCCATGATGACAAATGGCTGATTCTTGGGAATCGCCAATGGTCTTTCAATCTGCTTCAGGATCGCAATCATGCGTTGCTGCAAAACATTCTTGATTTGCGAGGCGTCCTGTAATTCCTTTCGCTTCACCCTCTGCTGAACATCATCAATCAGATCATGGGTAAATTGCGGCCCCATATCCGCTGTAATCAGCAGCTCTTCCAATTCATCAAAAAGGGCCTGATCCAGCACCTTTTTCCCTAAAATAAGATCATCCAGATCCATGGTAAGGACATCGCGCGTTTTGGCAAGTCCCGCTTTTAATTTATCAAATAAACCCACTTTACAACAAATTCCTTTCTTCAAGAATAATCTTTGGGAAATGGTCTGCGAAATGTCCCCCGGGAAGCCCTTCGCATGAAAACGGCCAAGGCTATTTTATATTCATAACGATTTTCTTTGCTAAAGTAAAGGAATGGATTAGTTCAGATTAACGGAGACCAGTGACGATATGCCCTGTTTTTGCATGGTCACGCCGAAGAGCGTGTCGGCGACTTCCATCGTGTTTTTGTTATGCGTAATCATAATGACCTGGGACTTCTCGGCAACATCCCTGATCAGGCGGTTAAACAGGTTGGTATTGGCGTCGTCGAGCGCCGCATCGACTTCATCAAGAATCAGGAAAGGCGTCGGGCGGTACAGCAGAATGGCAAAAATCAGCGCAATCGCCGCCAGAGATTTTTCACCGCCGGACAGCAGACTGACGCTTTGCGCTTTTTTACCCGGAATCTGAATATCAATATCCACACCGGTTTCCAACAGATCATTTTCATCGGTCAGCAGCAGCTCGCCGCGGCCGCCGGGGAAAATATGAGCAAAAGTATCTTTGAAACACACATTGACGGCGGCAAAGGTTTCGGCGAATCGTTCACGGGATATTTTATTAATCCGGGTAATCGTCCTTTGCAGTGAAGACAGTGACTCATTGAGATCGGCCAACTGCGTC
>JANYAF010000046.1 GCA_025355175.1 Deltaproteobacteria bacterium
ACACATTGGATCATTGGTTCACGAAACATCTGCATAAACCCGATATACAGATTGTCCCCCCGCCCGAGGCCCCGACCCCGCAATTAATCGCTGAGGCTATGGCTTTCTCTATTTCAAAAACGCAGGAATCTGGCAGGAAACTCAAAGTGGCCTTATTTCCCATCCCTATTGGCCCGGATCAGTGGATTCCCTACACAATCCACCTGGATAGCAGACTTCAAAAAATATCTGTAACCGTTGAGGGGGAAAACTCAAACATTTCCACAACACACATTCCCTTGCGATTTATTACCGATCACACGACCCGACTCCTGATCAATACTGAACCGCTCGCTCTTGATCTTGCGCCCCTATCAGGTGGCCGAGTTATCCTCAAAGCAATGCCGGGAGATCAACACTGGAGCCACAGTTTCGTAACGGCGTTTGCTTTCGGCGTCATTCTTGCCGTGATTTGGGGGCTGACATGCGGATTGATTGCCGGAGGCGCCTATACCATGCATATTTTCGTCGATCAGTGGGGATATAAAGGATGCGCCCTCCTTTGGCCATTCTCACAGAGGCGCTATTCTGGATATCAATGGGTGAAAGCTGATAACAATACGTCCGCGGACCGAATACTTGCGTGGATGGCTTTTCTACTGATCGCCGGGAATATCATCCACATCACCGCGACACCAGTGACGGAATTCCCGTCCATCATCCAAATACTTCTTTTCGGGGGAGCGGCTCCGCTTGCCGCATTCACCTTGACAAAAAAACGAATTATTGCGAGCTAAGCGGCAATATATCGATATAAAAAACTCCACCTTTTGCTTGGTTCCGTGATGAAGGGGGTGGTATCTTATGTCGGTTACAACTTGCACCCGAGCAAGATCTCCCTTGCAAGTAGTTTAGAAACATGGAGAGAAAATCCAAAGGAGCTAACACATGGCATCGAGCACTGATCGAAAAGGTAAAAGCTGGAAGCTGATGGCGCTGCTGGTTGCAGCGGTTTCCATCTGCGCACGAACACAAAATGCGGACGCGGGTACAGCAGGTCTGGCGGGTACTTCTTCTGACAACAATTTGACCATCGTCGATAACGGCAAAAGCAGCGCCCAGATCGTCGTCGCCGCTGATGCGGACAAGTGGGAAAAGCTTGGCGCAAGCGATTTGCAGAAGTACATCGAGGTCATGACTGGCGCCAAGCTCGAAATCGTCAATGCGGCCGGCAGCGCACCGGCGCTGATTATCGGTAAAGCGGCACTTCAAGCTGATAGCGGTTTACAGGCTGCACTTGATAAAGTCAAAAAACAAAACCCGACATTGCGCGCCGATGCCGTTGTAGTTCGTCGCTCGGGCAATAAAGTACTGCTCGCCGGATCAAACGACGAATCGCATTATTTTGCTGCTTCCTGGCTTTTACAGCAATGGGGTTGCCGCTGGTATCTGCCAACCGACTTCGGCGAGTGTATTCCCCCGCAAAGCACCCTGAAAATCGGTGCGATTGACACCGTCTACGCGCCCCCCTTCGAAATTCGCCATTATTGGCTTAGCTGGAACGGCGACGGCACGGGAGCAGAAGAGTTCAGACACCGCAACTTTATGAACGGCACCAGTATGGTGGGAATGGGTCACGCGCTGGGGCAGTACACCACCGACATCGCACCTCCGGGCAAAAGCGTTTTTAACGTCCCCTTCAGCGATGCCAAAACGGCCGAACATGTGGCCTCTAAAATTGAGAAGAGTTACGCGGACGGCATCGATACCTCGCTCGCCATCGAGGACGGCAATTTTGTAAACGATTCCGCCAGCGACAAAGCGCTCCTCTTCGAGTATGACCGCTATTCTCTTAAATATTCATACACCGATGCGATGCTCACCCTCTATAACAATGTCGGCAAAATCCTGCGGGCGAAATATCCCAACAGCAAGGCCAAAATCGGCGGCATGGCCTACGCCAATGTGACGCTGCCACCAAAAAAGGTAACGGAACTTGAACCCAATGTGGTGATGTGGATCGCTCCCATTGACATTGATCCGATCCACGGCATGGACGATCCCCGTTCGCCGCCTCGCCAGGAGTACGCTGGCTGGCTGAAAAGCTGGGCCAAGCTTACAGAAGGGCGTCTCGCAATTTACGATTACGATCAGGGCATGCTTGTTTGGCGCGATTTGCCCAACCCTTCACACCAGGCTTTCCAACAGGATGTAAAACACTACCGCGATGCGAAGATATTGGGCATTGGCACGGAGAGCCGCGGCGCCATGGCGACCACCTTTTTGAACCTGTTTTTCCGCGGCCAACTTATGTGGAACCCGGACGCCAATGTAGACCAGATGCTGGCTGATTTTTACACGAATTTTTATGGTCAGGCGGCTAAGCCCATGGCTGAATACTGGAACGCCATTTTTGCGGCCTGGCAAAATACGGTCGTAACTGAGCACGAATATATGGCGGCACCTGCAATATACACGCCAGAACTGATCGCCAAACTTCAAAAGAATCTGGAACAGGCCGAAAAACTGGTCCATTCACTCGCAAGTAACACAGGGCGTAACGAACAACTCTTCGTGCAACGTGTCAAATTCACGCGCCTAAGCTTCACGATCATTGAAAATTACATCGCCATGGTGAACGCTGCTGCCGCTGAAAACGATTACGGCAAAGCCGCCGCCTTCGGAGCCAAAGCACTGGCCGCACGTGAAGAATTGACCAAAATGAATGGCACTTTCACGACCTATATTAGAATCGGCGAGAGCGGCCCCGCATGGTTTCCCGGCGAAGTGGATCATATGAAAGAGCTCGCGACATATACCGACGGTACCAAAGGCACTCTGATTGCCAAAACACCTATGCACTGGATGTTCCGCCGTGATGCGCCCGTTCCCGCCAATTGGACCTACACCGGCATGGAAGGCGGCACGCCTGCCGATAAAACTTTGGCGACTCAAGCTACAACCGAAACTAACGGCTGGACGAAACTTCGCACCGACATTTACCTGCAAGGGCAAGGCATACTCAATCCCGACGGCCAAAGCTATTCCGGCCATTACTGGTATCAAACTTCTCTTGATTTGAAAGCCGCACAAACGCAGGGGAAAACGCACTTGATGTTCCCCGGCCTGTTTAATGAAGCATGGCTATACGTAAATGGTGAAATGGTAGCCCATCGCACTTACAGCGAGCCATGGTGGCTGAGTGATTACAAGTTTGAGTGGGACGTTGATTTGACTGGGAAATTGAAATCCGGCAAAAACGTAATTGCCATTCGCGGCTTCAATCCGCAACATTTCGGGGGCATTTTCCGC
>JANYAF010000051.1 GCA_025355175.1 Deltaproteobacteria bacterium
GAACAATGGATAAAGAAAAGGAGCGCTAATATCTTTTTCAGGAGGTGGAGTGTGACAAAGCCATACAAGGACAAAGTTGTTTCCGCACAGATGGCGATCAGTTCCATCTCACGTGGTAAAAGGGTCTTTATCGGTTCTTACTGCGGCGAACCGCAGTATCTCGTGAACGCGCTCATTGACCACACAGACCATTTTTCCGATGTGGAAGTTGTTCGCTTCCTCAATCTGGAAGGATCGCTCATGGGGCTGATTGCGGAAGAGACGAAAGGGCGCTGTTATCATGTGCGCTCCATCTATCAGGGATCGGGCATGATCAAGGGACTCACGGCATCCCGGCGTTTTCTAACGCCCATGAATCTTTATACGGTGCCCGCTTTATTTCAGAAACGTCACATCCCCATTCACTATGCCCTGATTCAGACTGCGCCCCCCGATGCGTTCGGCTGGCTCAATCTTGGTATTTCCGTGGACATCACGTTGGCTGCCGCCCGAGCGGCGGATGTCGTTATCGTCCAGGTCAATCCGAACATGCCGGTGATTCCGGGTTACGGTATGATTCATGTGGATGAGGCGGATTATATTGTTGAGCATCAGGAAGATCTCCTGACGGTTTATCCCACGCCTGAAATCAAAGGCGCCGAGCAGGTGGCCAAGCTTCTGTCGAGCCTTATTGAAGACGGTTCGACCCTCCACATCAGTCCCGGTTTTACACCGGAACTCATTTTTGCGGCTCTGGGGAATAAGACCGATCTTGGCATCCACTCCCTGATGATTCTGGATGTCATGCAGGAGCTGGCCCAGCGGGGCATCATCACAAACCGGAAAAAGGGATTTAACGAAGGCAAGATGGTGGCATCCGGCGCCATCGGTTCCGATGATCTTTACCATTTCCTGAACGGGAATCCCGCCATTGAATTCCGGCCATGTGATTATGTAAGCAATCCCGTCATGATTGCCCGCCACCACAAGATGACCGCTATCAATCGTGTGACATCGATTGATCTCAAAGGCCAGGTGGCGGCCGACGGCATTGCGCAAAATCATTTTGCCGATGTGGCGGGGCTGGTGGACTTCAGTCGGGGGGCGGCGATGGCGCCGGGCGGCAAGTCCATTGTCGTTGTCGGGTCGGTGAGCGACGACGGGCAGGTAAGCAACATCGTTCTGGAACAGGCAGCGGGGACCGTGGCCATTCCAGCAGCCGATGCGACTTACGTGGTCACAGAATATGGCGCCGTCAACCTGTTCGGCAAAAATGTCCAGGAACGCGCCATGGCCATGATCAGCGTTGCCCATCCTGATTTTCGCGAGCAACTGTTTGAACAGGCGCGGCGCGAGGGTTTAATCGGTGAGGAGCGCAAGTTATACGAATCCCAGTTTGGTATTTATCCGGCCTGGCTGGAAGAAGTCGTGACGATCGCGGGGCAGAAGGTTATGTTCCGTCCCGTCAAAACCGTTGACGACCGGCTCATCCAGGATCATTTTTACGAAATGAATGAGCAGGACATTGCCAAGCGTTTTTTTGGAAGGCGGCATCACTTTTACTGGGATGAAGTCAAAGACATGTTCATTGTCGATTACACCCGGAATTGTTCCATCGTCGCCTATCTGGGTGAAGAGGGGTATGGCCGGATTATCGGCATCGGCGGTTATTTTCTGGAAGGAAGCAGCGCCGGCGAGGTTGCCTATTCCGTAGCCAAGGATTGGCAGGGGAAAGGTATCTCCGTTACGCTTCAGCAAAAAATTGTGGATGCCGCGCTGGCGAACGGCCTTAAGGGTCTGGACGCTATGGTTCTCGAAGAAAATTTTTCCATGCTCGGTTTGTTTAAAAAGCTGCCGTATCAGATCCACACCTCGTATGAGAATGGTATTTTAACCCTGAAATGCCGGTTTGATGAACCGGCGTGACAACACGTTGGAGAGAGTCCAACAACGGCGTGCTCGGGGAGCCCGCCCTACGAAACGGATGAAATGACCATCGTGAATTGTAGGGACTGCTCCCCGAGCAGTCCGAAAACAACAAAAGGGTAAACAGCGCAATCGGGTATAACCTAAAGGTCACACGTTGCGCCTTGCAAATAATGCCTTGTGTTAAACAAAAGGGCGGGGGAAAACCCCGCCCTTACATCTAAATACTCCAGTCTTCAGTCTTCAGTCTACGCCGGTCTTTCCAGCCCTTTCACAATCTGCGAGCGGATGATGCGTGGGAGAATCAGTTGATGCTGCGGGCAGATGGCGCGGGGATTCTGATAGGCGCAGTTGGCGAAGCCTATCAAATAATTTCTTAATTCGTGATAGCGGACGATCTCATCGACAAAGCCTTTCTTCGCGCAAAACATCGGCCCTGACGTATCATCGTAATGCTGGACCATCTCATTCATTTTGTCGATGATGGGCCCGAGCGGCTTTCCGGCATCTTTCTCTTTAACGAGCCTGCGGGCGTAGCTGGCCGCCGCTGCGGTTTCGCCGTGCATGACGTTGATTTCCGTCGTCGCAGTGCCCAGTGAAAAGGCGTTGTTATTGTTGGCCGTGGGGCCGCCCAAAACATAATGTGCTGCTGCCGTGCCTTTGCGTAAGACCACCAGCATCATCGGCAGCTTGGAATTTTCAATGGAGTAAATCAGCGACTGACCCAGGCCAAGGAGTTCCGCCTTTTCCGCCGTATCGCCCACGTCAATGCCTGAGGTATCCTGAAACCAGATCATCGGCACTTTGTCGCGCGAACACAACGTGACGAATTCGCTCATCTTGATCAGGCCCTGGCGGTAAAGCTTTCCGCCCACACCCATATACTCTTTGGTGTATTCAGGATAGTTGGGCAAGATGCCCTGACGGTTGCCGATCACGCCCATTAGATAACCATCCACTTTTACCAAACCGCAATACATTTCTGGTCCGAATCCCGGACGGAATTCCATATGCTCGGAGCCGTCAACTAGTCTTGCCAGCACTTGTTCAAAATCATAGACCCGCTTTTTGTTCACGGGGACAATCGAGGCGATTTCAGAAGGAGGATACGCGGGCTCGGCAGGCTGGGCCACGCGGAAAAAGCGCGGGTTGTAGGCGGGTAGATCGTCCATGTAATCCTTGATCGCGTCGAGCACCTGCTTTTCTTCATCAAAGACGGCGCGGAAAAAACCTGTAACGTCATAATGAACCTTCACGCTGCCGGGCGGAACGGATTTGAAATGCCTGGTGGCGTTAATGATTTCTTCAGCGCCCGCTTCGTCAAATGACCCTTTGGGTGACATGCCGCTGACAATGCCGCTGCCGCCCACGGCCATGTTGGCTTTTTTATGCGCCAGCAATATGGTCGGACTGATCGACTGATAGCCGCCGCCTGCGGGATTTGTGCCGTAAATACCGGCAATGACCGGGATGCCCATCTGCTCGAGTTCCGCGTGACGAAAAAAGCAGGTTCCCTGACCGCGGCGGTTGGCATACATTTTTTCCTGCTCAGGCAACTTCACACCGGAGCAGTTCACCAGCCACACCAAGGGAATATTGAGAATCTTGGCAATGTCCGTGACACGCAGATTATTTTCCGGCTGCCCGGCAATCCACGCGCCGGCCATCCATTTATTATTGAACCCGATAAGCGCACACCACTTGCCATGGATGCGGGCCAAGCCATCGACTACGCCGGTGCTGCCGGACTCTTCATTTTCCGGATCAAAGATGCTGTGCAGCGGGCAGAAGGTTCCGGGATCAACCAGATAGTCGATGCGTTCCCAGACACTCATCTCGCCCCGTTCATGCATTGTTGGCAGTGGTACGCCGACGTTTTTAATGCGCTCGACTTCCGCGTCGATCTGTTTCATGATGTCTTCGAGTTTCATGCAGTTTTCCTGCATGCTTTCGATCTGTTTGGCCGAGAGCGGTTTGCCCAGCGGATCCATTTTTTCAAAGTATTGTCTCATGCTTTGCTCCCTCTAGAACAGGGTCTTGCTGCCCTTCAGTGGTGGTTGCCACCCTTCGGTGGTGGCAAGACCCCTTGTTCTGACTGTGCCTGGATAGTTCAGTTATGCCCGGTTCGGGGCAAATCCCATCGCCGCGTTGGCGACGATCATCGTGTGCATATTGGAGGTGCCTTCCAGCGTTTCGAATTGCTTAGAGTCGCGCAGGAAGCGGCCGCAGGGATATTCATCGGAATAGCCGAAGGAGCCGTAAAGCTTCATGCATTCATTGGCGTCATGCACAACGACTTTCGCGCCGTAGAGTTTGGACATCGATGTTTCCATGACATTGGGCAGGCCCTTGTCTTTGAGCCAAGCCGCCTTATAAACCAGCGCCGCCAGCGTCTCGTGCCCGCACTTCATGTCTGCGACCTGCTGCTGGATGAGCTGATATTTGCCGATTTGCTTTCCAAACTGACAGCGTTCCGTCGCGTATTTTGCCGAAGCATCCAGGATTGCGCTGGAAAGACCCAGGGCGCCGGCGGAACAGCCCAGGCGCGTGGAGTTGAGTTGCGTCATGCACATCTGGAATCCTTTGTTGAGTTTCCCCAGTAAGAGGCTCTTGGGCACTTTCACGTCTTCAAACGTCAGCTCCGCGGTATCGGATGCCCACAGGCCGACTTTCTCGTTAATTTTTTTACGGGCGATACCGGGAAGGCTATAGTCCATGATAAAACAACTCACACCGTTGGCCCCCGCATCTTTATCGGTCTTCACATACAGCAGACCGTGATTACAGACGGTACCGTTGGTGATCCACATTTTATTGCCGTTGATCAGATAGTGGTCGCCCTTGTCGTCGGCGCGGCATTTCATCGAGGCGACGTCCGAGCCGATGTCCGTCTCAGTCATGGCGAAGCTGCCGATATATTCACCACTGACAAACTTGGGAATGTAGTGTTGCTTTTGCTCTTCCGTGCCGAATTTCTGAATGGTGAGCGCGGGTCCCCAGCATTGCATGTTGAAGGCCATGCGCCAGGATGTGTGCACCTTAGCAATCTGTTCGATGGCCAAAGCGCCTTCCAGAAATCCCATGCCGTTTCCGCCGTATTTTTCATCGATGGAAAAGCCAAAAAATCCAAGGTCGGCCATCTTCTGAAAAATTTCCTTGCGCCAAAAATGATTTTTTTCGTCTTCCTCGACGTGCGGCGCAATTTCTTTTTCGGCAAAACTTCTTGCCGTATCCTGTATCATTGTTTGTTCTTCTGTTAATGCAAAATCCATAATTCTTTATCCTCCAAGGTCTTTGATTAATTTTTATACTTTATAGCATGTTGCCTTCACAGGGTAACGCGACGACGCAGCCAACAAAGTTAGCCGAAGAATGCAGCTTGCTGTTATTTTCTTTCAATAACCATACATATCCCCTGGCCGCCACCGCCGCAGATCGTCTCCAGGCCGAAACGCTTGTCGGACCGCACCATTTCGTTAATCAGTGTGGTGAGCCGCATCGCACCGGTTGCGCCGATGGGATGCCCGAGCGAAATACCCGAACCGTTCACATTAACTTTCGCGTCCATCTGCTCGTCGGAAAGGCCGGAAAGTCGAGAGTCCGCCAGACACTGGACGGCAAATGCCTCCTGTACTTCGATCAGATCGATCTGATCAATTGTCGCGTTAATCTTTTTCAGTGCTTTTTCCACCGATGCCGGAACTGCGGGGTAGGTGAGCGTCGGGTCGGTAGCCGCCACCGCGCAGGAGCGGAAATAGGCCAGCGGCTTGACGCCCAGCTCCCTGGCTTTCTTTTCAGACGCCATCACCACCACCGCCGCGCCGTCATTTTCCGACGACGAATTGCCCGCCGTACAGACGCCGTTTTTATAAACAGCTTTAAGCTTGGCCAGGCGTTCCAACGTGGTTTCGCGGCGCGGTCCTTCATCGGTTTTCAAATAAACGGTTTCACCGTTCTTATCTTTGCCGGTCGCAATCGGGACAATTTCATCGACAAACTTGCCCGCGTCCTGCGCCGCAATCGCCCGCTGATGAGAGCGCAGGGCCCAGCGGTCGGCTTCTTCCCGGGTGATTTTCTCTTTTTGGGCGGCGGTTTCCGCCCAGGTCATCATCGAACTTAGCTCGCCGTATCGCGCAATGGGCTGAGACATGACTCGTCCGCGTTGAAGTCTGTCATAAAAAGGAATTCCCCACATGGCCAGCGCGCCGTGTCCGCGGGGCATGAAGCCGTATTTTTCATGGCTTTTCCCGCCCAGTCCCCACTTGATGTCGCCGGGGATATAAAGTTCGCCCTGGCTCATCGATTCCATACCGCCTGCGATGATCAGGTCGGCGTTGCCGGTTTGGATTTTCATGGCTCCGTAAAAGATGGTATCCAGCCCCGAACAGCAGCGTCGATCCAACATGATTCCTGGAACAGTATCCGGCCACCCTGCGTCGAGCACAGCCATGCGTGCGCCGTTGGCGCACTCGCCGTTCTGGTAGGCTGATCCCATGACGACATCATCAATCATCGCGGGATCAATTTTGGCCTTTTTGGCCACTTCCTGCAAGACCAGACTAGCCAGGCGGTAAACCGGAACATCTCTGAGCGCTCCTCCGTAAGCGCCGATCGGCGTTCTCGCACAACTGATAAAAACGACATTTTCCATAAAGCAGCACCTCTTATGAATTATTTGTTAAACCATTATACAGCTGATAGACCGGGTCGTACATCTTCGACTTGATGTAACCGGGTAAATTGGCTGGTTCCCTCATTGTGGTAAGTTTTCTGGCGAATACAACTTTTGCAACGGTCAGTGCGATATTGGCCGAAACATCGCGGATGCGCGTCAGTGAAGGAAAAATCCGCCCCTTTTCAAAATCCTCTCTCGAGACCTGTTCATCCAGACATTTGGCTGCCGCGGAGAACATCTCATCCGTCACGCGGGTTGCTTCCGAGGCCATCACGCCCAACCCGACGCCGGGGAAGATGTAAACATTGTTGGCCTGCCCCGGTATAAAGGTTTGCCCATCCATCTCCACCTTGGGAAACGGACTGCCGCTGGCGAAGACGGCGCGCCCTTTTGTGTGGCGATAAGCGTCTTCAGCCGTGCATTCCGCCTGGGAGGTCGGATTGGAAAGCGCAAAAATAATCGGACGCTCGTTTAGACGTGCCATTGCCGTTAAAATTTCCGGCGTAAAGGTTGCGGGTTGTCCCGACGCTCCGATGATGGCTGTAGGTCGGATGGCTTCAACCACCTCCGGAAGATTCCGATGGAAGGGAAAATCATGGGCAAAGTGCTGTTTGTGTTGGGCCAGGTCCGTTCGGCTCTCCACGACAAGGCCTTTGGAATCGACAAACCAGCAGCGGCCTATGGCCTCTTCTTCAGGAAGGCCCTGCTGGACCATCGCGGAGGCCACCAGGTTCCCGATACCAAGAGCTGCCTCGCCTGCGCCTAAAAACACCAGCCGCTGTTCGGTTATTTTGCCTTTGATCATGCGCAGGGCGGAATACAGTCCGGCCAGCGCGACACTGGCGGTGCCCTGAATGTCGTCGTCGAACATACAGTATTGATCGCGATACCTGGCGAGCAGGCGGAAGGCATTCTTATTTCCGAAGTCTTCCAGTTGAATCATGACGTTGGGGAATATCTCGCTTGCCGCCGCCATAAACTCATCAATAAGCGAGTCATAGTCTTCACCTTCCAGGCGCGGTTCCGGCAAACCGATGTATTGCGGATCACTCCACAGCTCGTTATTGTTTGTTCCGACATCGATCATAATCGGCAGGCATGCCGCAGGGTCAATGCCCGCGCAGGCGGTATAAAGCGACAATTTCCCGACAGGGATTCCCATGCCGTTGGAGCCGAGATCGCCCAGGCCCAGGATGCGCTCGCCATCCGTTACCACGATCACCCGGACATCCTTGGCAGGCCAGTTTTGCAAAACCTCTTTAATGCGGCCGCGATCATACCGGGTAATGGACAACCCGCGGGGACGGCGATAAACATGGCTGTATTCCTGGCACGCCAGGCCAACGGTCGGCGTGTAAACGATGGGACTGAGTTCCTCCAGGTGGTCAGTGAGCACTTTATAAAACAGCCGCTCATTGCGGTCCTGCAAACCGATCAGATAAAGGTATCTTTCCAGGTTGTTGGGCTTGCGGCGAATGTTATTGATGACGTGTTGAACCTGTTGTTGCTGAGTCGAGATACGCGGCGGAAGCAGCCCGTGCAGGCCCAACGCTTCGCGCTCAGCCGCCGTAAAGGCCGTTCCCTTATTCAGACTCGGATCGTGCAGCAACTCAACACCACTCGGAAATTTTCCAGTACAGCCATTATTCATTAGCGCGTAATCTCCTTTAATCCCGCTGTTGCGGGACGAGCGTCAATTCTCCGCGAGCTTGCTCGCGATATAATGACGTTCATTTCATCCCTCGACAGCGAGCTCGCGAGGTGGTTGATTCTTTCATCATTCCTTTGCCGACGCGCTGGGCGGCACATCGTTTCCATATTTTGTCTGCAGATACTTTTCCATGGTCTGAGGGAATAAAATCCAACCCAACAGGTCTTCGTCCGTTCGTGCCAGATGGCCGATCGTTTTTTTCGCTTCCTCGATTTCCGGTGGCAGCTCATCGGCCGGTCGGCCGGTGATCGGCGTCTGTCCGCGTTTATAATTTTTGAGTATTTTTGCGGTCAGATCCTTATCAATCGGTGCGGGGGTTTTACCATACAACCCCAAAACGAGGTCCTTAAGCTGATTGGATATTCTGGCATATCGTCCGAAAAGTACATTCAACACGGCCTGCGATCCGATGATTTGAGAGGCCGGTGTCACCAGAGGCGGATAGCCCATGTCTTTTCGCGTCTGAACGACTTCCGTGTAAATCTCGCTTAATCTATCCAACGCTTTCATTTCTTTGAGTTGGCTGGTTAAATTGGAGATCATCCCGCCCGGAATTTGATGCGCAAGAACGCCGGTGTCAATGATGGAAAGCCTGTGATCCGCTAAAAGGTGTTTATACTTGGGGGCGATGTTTTCCAGGTGTTCACTCAGTTCCAGAAGCTTGTACAAATTAATGCCTGAATCCTTGGGGGTTCCCTGAAGAGCTGCAACGATGGGTTCGCAGGCGGGCATCGATGTTCTCAGCGCAAAGGGCGCAAGGCAGGTATCGATAATATCCACGCCGGCCTCTATGGCTTTTAAGTAGGACATGCTGCCCATGCCGCTGGTATAGTGAGTGTGCAAATGCAACGGTACTTTTACGGCCTTTTTTAATGCGGTGAAAAGATCAAATGCGTCATAAGGAGAAAGCAATCCGGCCATGTCTTTGATACAAATGGTATCCGCGCCCATTTTTTCCAGTTCTTTGGCTTTGGCCACGTAAAAATCGAGGGTATATATTTCGCCGCCCAGCCGGCTTTCCGTCAGCGAATAACAAACCGTTCCTTCCAAGTGTTTGCCGTTGGCTTTAATTCTTTCCACGCAGGTTTCGATGTTACGGAAGTCATTGAGCGCATCAAAACAGCGGAAAATGTCAATTCCGATTTCACAAGATTTGTCGACGAAAGCGCGGACGACGTCGTCCGCGTAATGACGGTAACCGACCAGATTTTGTCCGCGCAAGAGCATGCTGAATGGTGTTTTCTTGGCATATTTTTTTAGAATCTTGGGCCGCATCCATGGATCTTCGTCAAGAAAGCGATGCATCGTATCAAACGTCGCTCCCCCCCATACCTCCATAGCCCAGAAACCGCAGTTATCCATTTCCTCGGCAATGGGGATCATGTCCTCCGTTTTCATTCTGGTTGCATAAATGGACTGATGACCGTCACGGAACGTATTATCCTGAATTTTGATGGGTTGGGGCGAACTTTCTTTTCTGTCTTTCATAGATCACTCCTTAATTCAAATTTATATATTTCAGTCTATTTACTACAGCAAATACCATACCAGCAAGTTATTTATGATTATAAAATTCGTAATTGCACCCAGGAAGGCATTGGTTTGCAGTTCTTGATGATATCAATGCCATTGCGTTGGAAATACGATGATGCGCCGCAATGTGCCTGCCAACATTATATTTGACAGAAGTGTATTATTTATATACAATACGTTCCCAAAACGTATACTTTATAAACAATATACATTATAAGCAACCATGACCGGAAATGACAATCAGAAAACAGATGGGGTAACGCCCAAAGTCGGGAATCCGCAGAGCGTTGAAGAGGCCTTTCGGACAGAAAAGCTCGGAGTGGCTTTCGATGAGTTGATCGGCGCCAATATCGCTTTTCGCAAGGCTTTGGTCACGGCCCAGCGGGCAGCAAAATCGGATATTTCCGTTTTAATCATCGGGGAGAGCGGCACGGGCAAAGAAATCTTAGCGCGTGCCATTCATCAGACGAGCGGCCGTAGGGATCAGCCGCTGGTGGATGTCAATTGTGCCGCCATTCCCGATTCGCTGATTGAAAGCGAACTTTTCGGCTATGAAAAAGGCGCCTTTACCGGCGCGCGCACCGAGGGCCGCAAAGGCTATTTTGACGAAGCACACGAAGGGACGATCCTGCTCGATGAGATCGGTGATTCCTCCCTGTCCGTCCAAGCCAAGCTATTGCGTGTTTTGGAATCCGGTATTTTTAAAAGAGTCGGCGGAACAAAAAACATCAAAGTGAATGTGCGGATCATTTCTTCAACCAATCAGGATCTTGCCGGGCTTATCGAACTCAAAAAGTTTCGTGATGATCTTTTCTTTCGTCTGAATGCTTTTACAATTCAACTACCGCCGCTGCGTGAGCGCAGGGAAGATATCGGGCTTCTGATCGACTATTTTTTAAAACGCAATGGTGGCGGAGAGAAATATAAATACAGATTCTTGCCCGATGTTCTCAAGGTTCTTTATGCTTATCACTGGCCGGGCAACGTCCGGGAACTTAAGGGCGTCGTGAGCTACGCGGTGAACATGACGCAGTCGCCGGTCATTGATCCCGGCTCTTTGCCTAATTTCCTTTTTGTGGGAAAGTCCTATCAGGATCGATTAGCTGTTCCGGCTGTCGAGGCGGTGCAGACTTCCCGCAATCTCACGGAAGCGGTCAAAGCTCTGGAACGCAAACTCATCGGTGAGGTTCTGGCCACCGCCCCTAATAAGTCGGAAGCTATTAAAATACTGGGGATCAGCAGGCGCACCTTTTATCTGAAGTTGAAAGAATATGGTTTAGGATGAACGTTTCCAGTTGAGACTGGAACAACTTATGCATTAACTGAAAAGAAATTTTATTTCGAGAAAGTAGAAATATGCCAAGCAGCGCGACATCGGCTGTCAAAGCCATGAGAAAAAAAGACACGCAGGTCACTATTGTGGAAGTATCACCGAGAGACGGCCTGCCGGAAGTTTGTGAAGAATTATCGACAGCCGATAAAATTAAATATATCAACAAATTGTCGGAGACGGGTCTTCGGAAAATTGAATGTGCATCTTTTTCGCATCCCCGTCTTTTGCCCCAGGGCTATGACGCGGAGAAACTCATCGCAGGCATTTCCAAAAAATCGAGTGTGGCCTATGTAGGACTTGTTCCAAACGAAATCGGCTGTCGCCGGGCGGTGATTACACAAATAGATGAAATCCTTATCTTGCTTGCTGCGAGCGACACCTTCAATAAGCTGAACCTGGGCAGAACCCTCAAAGAAAGCCTCAATAAAATGCTTCCTGCCATCCTGGATACAGCGGTAAAAAATTCCCGCAGCGCCCGGGTTTATCTCATGACTGCCTTCGGCTGTCCTTACACGGGCAAAATCAGAACAGAAGATGTTGCGCAGTTGTTGTTGAAGCTCAGTTATATGGGAGCATCCGAAATTGTGCTGGTCGATTCCACCGGCATGGCCAATCCCAAGGTGGTCAAATCGACGATCCGCACTTTGATGGAGTTGCAACTCGATATCGACCTGGCTGTTCATTTCCATAATACGCGTGGCGCGGCGATTGCCAACTGTGTGGCCGCCTATGAGGCGGGCATCCGCATTTTCGATACGTCGCTGGGCGGTATGAGTGCGACGCCTTACGGCGTGAGCGAACTGGACATTGGCTACTGGAATGTGCCGACGGAAGACCTGGTGCATTTATTTGAAGAAATGGGCATTAAAACGGGTATTGATCTGGAAAAGCTTCTGGATTGTGTCCTTCTGGCAGAAAAGATGGCCGGGATCGCCCTGCCCGGCCATCTTCTGAGAGCGCGGCAGGCGTCGCAGATTGCCGAAATACCGCAACATCTGAAGCGGCAACACATCATGGATCAATAAAAAAGCGGTTTTAAAAACCGCTTTTTTACGTGAGCTTCAAACTTTAAAAACCCAGGTGGATGGAACGCAGAGGTGTTTATTTTATATACACCATGCAGGTTCAGCCATTTCTTGATCTTTTCGAGCATGATTTTTTCATCATAGCAAATTCATTAAAGTTCTGTTATTAAACACATACATATTTATCAAAAAGCATAAAGCGAGAAAAAACATGCCGCAAGAAGACTTGAGTAAACTGAAAATCGATAAATCGGTCAAAAAAAGCGTCGTGGCCGGCCGCAGAAAAAAACCATTCATTATTGCTGCGCTGGTTGTTTTGCTGATTGTTTGCGCCGTCCTGTATCGGCTCGGTGTGATCACCCCGACTGCCACGGTGGATGTGACAACCGTTTCGCTGATTTATCCCGCACAGTCTTTATCCGTGTTGAACGCCAGCGGTTACATTGTCGCCCAGCGCAAGGCGGCGGTGGCCTCTAAAATGACTGGCCGTTTGACGGCGTTAATGGTCGAAGAAGGCAGCCTGGTGCAAAAAGGACAAATTCTTGCACGAATGGAAAACGCCGACGTCACCGCCGTGAAAGGTCAGGGCACGGCCAACCTGGCCAACGCCAGGTCGATACTCAAGCAGACCGCGGTGGAGCGGGATAATCTTGCGCAAGAGCATGACCGCTATAAAAGACTGATTGCCGGCGGTAATGTTTCTCAATCGGAATACGACATGATCAATACCCGCTACCTGCGCTCGCAGGAAGCCGTGAAAGGGGCGCAGGCCGCCGTGGAATCGGCCGCCGCTGTTCTTTCGGGCGCCGAGGCGAACCTTGACTATACCTTAATCCGGGCGCCGTTTGACGGCGTAGTGCTGACTAAAAATGCCGATGTGGGCGATATCGTCACCCCGCTGGGAGCGTCATCCACGTCCAAAGCCGCCGTCGTCACACTGGCCGATATGAGTTCGCTGCAAGTCGAAGTCGATGTGTCTGAAACCAGCATCACGTTGATCAAAGTCGGACAGCCCTGCGATATTCAACTCGATGCTTTGTCCGACAAACGATTCCGCGGCGTGGTGCACACCGTTGTGCCGACCGTTGATCGCGCCAAAGCGACGGTCCTGGTGAAAGTGCGGTTCATCGACAAAGACACGCGGATGCTGCCGGACATGAGTGCGAAGGTGTCTTTTCTTTCCCGCGAACTCACGGGTGAAGAACTCAAACCCAGGCTTGCCGTTAGTCAATCGGCGCTGGTCAGTGTCAAAGCAAAAAACATCGTTTATCTGATTTCAGATAATAAAGTGCGTGAGACGACCATATCGATCGGCGGCAAATTGGGAGATATGCAGGAGGTCACGGCAGGCCTGAAACCGGGCGACCGCGTGGCGCTCAAACCCAAAGGGTTAAAAGATGGGGCGAAGATCAAGGTGGCGGAGAGGTAAGGACTTGTGAGCGTCATTCGTGAAGCGTGAAGCGTGAAGCGTGAAGCGAAAAAAACGAGACACGAACGACGAGATACGCTTCACGAGATACCGATGATGACGGAACAAAAAAAACCGATTGTTGAAATTAAAAATCTTTACAAGAGCTATCACCGGGCAAGCCTGGTGGTGCCTGTGTTGTATGATATCACCTTTGACATCGCCGAAGGGGAATTTCTGGCGCTGATGGGACCATCCGGCTCCGGCAAGACCACGCTTTTGAATCTGATTGCGGGTATCGACAAAGTGGATGAAGGGTCGATCCATGTCGGTGATGTCGATATCACCACACTTTCGGAGACGGAACTGGCGGCCTGGCGCGCCAATTCCGTCGGCTTCATTTTTCAATTCTATAATCTGATTCCCGTGCTCAAGGCCGTGGAAAATGTCGAACTGCCGCTGCATCTGACTACGCTGTCTAAAAGCAAAAGACGTGAACATGCCGAAATGGCGCTTTCCATGGTCGGCCTTGACCACCGGATGGATCACTACCCCGGTGAAATGTCCGGCGGCGAGCAGCAGCGTGTCGCCATCGCCCGCGCTATTGTCACCGACCCGACCATTCTGGTGGCCGACGAACCGACGGGCGATCTGGATCGCGTCTCCGCCGAAGAGATTCTCTCCATGATGGAGCGGCTCAACCGCGATATGGGCAAGACAATCATCATGGTCACGCATGATCCGCGCGCGGCTTCCCGCGCCTCCGTGATGCGCCATCTGGATAAGGGGTATCTCAACCATGATGCTGCTCAAAATCCTCTTTAGAAATGCCTTTCATAACAAGCTTAGGAGTTCGCTCACTATTCTGGGTATTGCCGTGGCCATCCTGGCCTTCGGCCTTTTGCGCACGGTGATCAGTTCCTTTTACGCGGGTGTGGAAGCGGCTTCCGCCTCGCGTCTGGTCACGCGCAACGCCATTTCCATTATCTTTCCGTTGCCCATTTCTTACACGGAAAAAATCCGGCAGGTGGAAGGCGTCAAGATGGTTTCCTACGGCAACTGGTTTGGCGGCATTTATATTAATGAAAAAAACTTTTTCCCGAATTTCTGTGTAGAGCCTCGCACCTATTTTGCTCTGTACCCTGAATTTGTTCTGGAAGAAAGACAGAAAAAATCATTTCTGGCCGACCGCAAGGGCGCTGTGGCAGGCCAAAAGCTTGCGGCCAAATTCGGCTGGAAAATCGGTGATACGATCACGCTCAAAGGAACCATCTATCCGGGTAACTGGGATTTTGTTTTGCGGGCGATTTATACGGGCCGTGATAATACAGTTGATCAAACACAATTTTTCTTCCACTGGACCTATCTCAACGAAGCAGTCAAGAAAAGAGCGCCTGTTTTCGCTGACCAGGTTGGTTTTTATATGATCGGCGTGACCCGTCCCGATGTCGCGGCGGACACGGCCGTCATGATTGATAAGACTTTTAAAAATTCACTTGCCGAAACGCTGACGGAAACGGAAAAGGCTTTCAATCTGGGCTTCATCGCCATGAGCGAGGCGATCGTCACGGCTATTCAGATGGTGTCGTTCATCGTTATCTTCATTATCATGGCGGTGGTCGCCAATACCATGGCCATGACGACCCGGGAACGCACCGGCGATTACGCGATCATGAAAACGCTGGGTTTTGGCGCGAAAGACATCACGATTCTGATTTTCGGTGAAGCACTGGTCATCACGCTTACCGGGGGGCTCATCGGCATCATTCTGACCTTTCCCGCCGCCCGGATCTTCGGCCAGGAGCTCGCGACGTATTTTCCGGTCTTTCTGGTTTCCGCACAAACGATTTATATGGATGTCGCCGCCGCGCTGATCATCGCGTTTCTCGCGGCGATCATTCCCACGCGTCACGCGATTCGCATCCGCATTGCCGACGGTTTAAGGAGGATCGGCTGATGGCGGTGCCTTTTTCCTACAGTTTCCGTAATCTCTGGAAGCGCCGTATGACAACGATCCTGACTGTCTCCGGTATGGCGCTGGTGGTCTTTGTTTTTGCCGCTGTGTTGATGATGGCCGCCGGCCTGCAAAAAACACTGGTGGAGACCGGCTCGCCCAATAACGTGGTGGTGGTGCGCAAAGCCTCCACCTCCGAAGTGATGAGCTCGATCGAGCGTAAATCCGCCTCCATTGTAGAAATGCTGCCGCAGGTGGCCGCAGGCCCCCAGGGGCAGCCGATGATGGCCAAGGAATCGGTCGTGCTGATTGCGCTCAAAAAAAAGGGAGACGAACAGTCCTCCAGTCATTCCAACGTGGTGGTGCGCGGCATCGGGGCCGAATCCCTGCCGCTTCGTCCGCAGGCGAAGCTGGTAGCGGGCCGCATGCTGCGGATGGGCTCATCGGAAGTCATTGTCGGGAACAGCATTGCTAAAGGTTTTCAGGGCGTGGGATTGCAGCAGACGTTGAGCTGGGGAATGCGCACCTGGACGGTGGTCGGCATTTTTGACGCCGGCAATACGGGGTTCAGCTCGGAGGTCTGGGGCGATGTCGATCAGGTCATGCAGGCTTTCCGGCGACCGATCTATTCCTCGCTGATTTTCAGATTGCAGAATCCGGACGCCTTTGACGCCGCGAAAACCGCGATTGAAAATGATCCGCGCCTCACGCTGGAGGCCAGACGCGAAACCAAATATTATCGGGATCAATCGGAAATGATGGCCAAGTTTTTAAGAATTTTAGGAACGTCGCTGACGATCATCTTTTCCATCGGCGCAATCATCGGCGCGATGATCACCATGTATTCCGCCGTCGCCAACCGCACGGCGGAAATCGGCACGCTGCGCGCCCTGGGCTTCCGCAGGCGCAATATTCTGCTGGCTTTTCTGACCGAATCACTGCTGCTGGGCTTCATCGGCGGCAGCCTGGGGTTGTTTTTCGCCTCGTTCATGCAGTTTATCACGATCTCAACGGTGAACTTTCAGACGTTTTCGGAGCTCGCTTTTAAATTTACGCTGACGTCAGGTATTGTCGTGCAGTCGATGATTTTTGCGCTGACGATGGGATTGATCGGCGGCGTGCTGCCGGCGTTGCGCGCCTCGCGGTTGAAAATCGTAGACGCTCTACGGGCTACATAACAAGCTGTTCCCTGCGCGAAATTACGTGCACAGGGTTCGTATAATATCTTTCGTCATCTTGATTCCCAAAAGCAGATTATCCATGGAAATCCGCTCGTCGATGCCATGGACGCGGCCGAGATCCATGCGTTCCAAAATCATTGGCGTAAAGCCGTAAGCCGGATAGCCGCTCTCGCGCCAGTAACGGCCGTCAGTCGCCCCGGCCATTAAAAGAGGAAATACACCGGCGCCGGGAGAATGCTTTTTGACAGTCTCAGTGACAGTCTGAAAAAAGAGATTGTCTGTCGGTGCGATTCCCGAAGGAGGCGACGTCTGGATCATCTCAATCTGAATGCGTTCGTCGGCGATTTGTCCGAGAAGCCATCGGTGAAATTCTTTCGCATCCGTTTCTGGAAGCAGACGGCAATCCAACTGAGCTTCGGCACGCTCTGGAATAACATTGATCTGATAGCCGGCCTCGATGATATTGACGCTGATGGTGTCGCGAAGCACGGCGTTGGTAAATTTTTCGGCAGCGAGTTTTTCCCCCGCCAGTTTCAACACCAGAGGGTTGGCGAGATGTTGCAGCATGAATGAAGCGGGGAATTTTTGCGTGGAAGCCAGGCCTGTAAACATGGCAGCCGCGGCTGGTCCAACTTTCAGGGGCCGGGGTTTGTCAATGATTCTTTGCAGAGCGGCAATAAGCAATGTGTTGGCGCTCCCGGGGTGCGGCATGGAACCGTGTCCCGGTTCGCCTTTCGCGATGAGTTTGAACCGGTAAATTTGCTTTTCGGCAACGGCGACGGCAAACATTGTTCCTTTTCCGAAAACATCTTTCAGCCCGCCGCTGCCTTCATCCCACACCCATTCGGGATCAATATCTTTTTCGTGATTTTTCAGAAGCCAGCGCATGCCGTTGTCGCCGCCCGGTTCTTCATCGGGCACGGCCGTAAAGACAATGGGACGGCGGAATTTCACGCCTTCCGCAAGCAGCGATTCCAGCGCCAGCATAAACATGATGCCCAGGCCCTTGGTGTCGAGCGTGCCGCGTCCCCAGACAAAGCCGTCGGCCACCGCGCCGCTGAAAGGTGGATGGCGCCATTGGGAAGAATTGGCGGCGACCACATCGATGTGGTGATTGATCATCAGCGGCTTTAGCCGTTCTGTTCCGGCAATGCGCGCGACAACGAGGCCGCGCCCGAGAATGGGTTCATGGATTTTGATATCGGAGGTAATGTTGCGGCTGACCAGCTGATCGCGAAGCCACAGCGCCGCCGGCATTTCATTGCCCGGCGGATTGGTCGTGTCGAACTGTACATAACGACTCATCGTCGCCACCGCATCTTCCATTATTTTTGTGTCATCCATCCTTTTATCCTTCAGTCTTCGGTCTTCAGTCTAATCCCCTTTCTTCATTCCGCCAGAATCGCCTCATCTTTCACTTTCTGCAAGTCTTCGGGATACGTGCGTGATGCGACAAAAAAGAGGACACCCGCCATAATACCAAAGAGTCCGCAGAACATAACCGCCATACTCAAACCGTCGGCGCCTCCGCCCAGCCAGTCCGAAACCGCGCCGACGATATAAGGCCCCCATGCGCCGCCCAGCATATACTGCGCAAAAATCGCCAGCCCCATGGAAAGCCCTTTATGCGCCACTGGCACAACATCCTGCGAGATGGCGGCTTATCGCCGGCATCGCCATGGCCGCGCAGATACCGTATACACAGGCCAGCGCGATCCCCAGATAACTGAATCCTGTCAGCACAACCACAATCAAAAGCGAGCCGCCGATGATATAAGCCACAACCGGAATATACATCCGTCCCCGGGGATTTTTCTTTTGCCAGAAATCCGCTAGAAATCCGCCCAGTGGCGCGCCAAGAATCGCCATCAGGCCGATGCCGCCGGTGATGATTCCCGCCTTGGCTTCGGAAATATTTAAAACGCGCATCATCAAACTGGGCAGCCAGACTAAAACTGATGAGGTCATGAAAACCGCAATGCCCAGCCCCAGGTAATACCAGCGCATCGTGGGCAGCTTCAAAACATCAATCAGTGCGGTAAAAAAGCCCTTGATGCCACCCGCGGTATCCGGCTGTTCAGCGGTTTTATAATCCTTCATGAAGAAAGCCAGGATGCCCAGGATGACGCCGGGTATCGCAAAAAACAGAAACGGTGCCCGCCAGCCGTATTTTACAGAAATGATACCGCCTAGAATGACGCCCGCCGCCGCGCCCAGCGGTATCGCAATATGAAAAATGCCCATGGCCCAGCCACGCTTTTCTTTGGGATAGGAAGCGCTGATCATAGCGGTGCCGCCCGGGACAAAGCCCGCCTCCCCCAGGCCGACAAAGAAGCGGGGAATCAAAACCCCAGTAAAATTCTTAGCCAGTCCCGTGGTGAACGTCGCAATACTCCAGAGAATGGCCATTAGACCGATCGCCTTCCGCCGGCTCCAGCGGTCAATCAGGTAGGCGATGGGAAAGGAAAAAAATGCCATGCCGAAGATCAATATGGTTGAGGCCAGACCGCACTGCGCGTCCGTCAATCCCAGATCAATCTTCATCGGTTGAAGAATAACTGAAAAAACCTGCCGGTCCATGTAATTGATGACGTACAAAAGCGTGCAGACAATCAGGACAAAGTGTGCCCGCCCGCCGCCTGTCTTGTATTGCCCGCTCTGGCCCGACGATACATGCTTCATAAAATATCCCCCGTGATTTTATGCCTTTGTTCCTTCCGCGAGGCACGCTGCGCCGTAAGCCGCGGAAAGTCTCGGTTTTTCCGGAACCAGAATTTTTACTTTCAGCGCGCAGCCTATGGCCTGCACCAGTCCTGCGTCCTCGCCACCACCGCCGGTAAGCACGACGTCCGGCTCCAGTTTCAGTCTTTTAACCAGCATGCTCACTTTGGCGGCCATCGCCCGGTGGACGCCTGCCAGAATATCTTCTGCTTTTGCGCCTTCGGCAATCCGGGAAATGGTTTCCGATTCGGCAAAGACGGCGCAGTTGGTTGAAAACTCGACGGGCTTTTGCGACTGCAGAGAAAGAGGCCCGATGTCATCCAGACTGACATGCAGAATCCGCGCAATCACCTGTAGAAATCTGCCGGAGCCGGTAGCGCATTTTTCACTCATGAGAAAGTCGGCGATCCTTCCCTCCGGCGTAATTTTTGCAGCTTTTGTAAATTGCCCGCCGATATCAATAATCATTCGCGCCGAGGGGAAAAGACAGTGGCATCCTTTTGCCTGGCAGGAAATGTCGGAAATTTGCCGTGCTGTAAAAGGCGTACTTTCCGCGCCAAGTCCCGTGACCACCAGGCCGGAGAGTTGCTCCATGGGGATACCGGCTTGGGATAAAACGTCATCCATTACCTTTCTCGCGCCATCTTTATAATTGCCGCCGGAAGCGATAAGACTCGAAGCGATCAGCCGCTTTTCGCTCGTCAAAGCGGCTTTGATAGAGACGGAACCGATATCGAGGCCGGCGTAGTATTTTTTTGTGTCGTTCATAAAACCTCAACTTTGTCCCCCGCTGGCGCGTCAGTCCGGCGCATGCTGGAGGGGTGCAAGGGGTGGTGTTTTTTTAATGCAGTGTAGGGCGCGTCGTGTGACCGCGAGCCACCTCGGGGCACCTTTAGGTGGTTAGATTATTTCCAAACGCGCCGTGTTTCGGACTGCTCGGGGATAACCTAATGACCTAAAGGTCACACGAGGTCACGCGTCAGTTCCTACCACATCCACCTTCGTCGGCGGAGGATACAGGTCGCGACCACCCTGCGGGTGGCAAGACCATTCTCTACGAGAAGAATTTGACTCCTTCCCGCTTTCGTTCATGTGCCGGTCTCACGCCGCGGTCATAAAAATCTTTTCCAACGAGTGCCGCACCCAGCGCCCCGGTGATAAAAGGCTCGGGCGGTGTCAGTACGGGGAAGCCGACCTTGCCGGCGATGGCTTTGATGAGCCCGACATTTTTCGCGCCGCCTCCGGTGACAACCACATCCTTTTCAATGCCCAGATGGCGCGTCATGTTGACGACGCGACCCGCGATAGCTTCGTGCAGACCGGCGACAATTTCGGCTACACCCGCGCCTTCGGACAGGCGCGAGGTCACTTCATGCTCGGCAAAGACCGTGCACATATTGGAAATCTGGACAAAGCCGTTGGCCTTGAGAGCGATCTTGCCCATATCCACCAGATTGATGCCCAGTGTTTCGGCGATCACTTCCAGAAAACGGCCGGTTCCGGCGGCGCATTTGTCATTCATGACAAAGTTGGCTACCTTGCCTTCGGCATCGAGTTTGATGCCTTTGGAGTCCTGACCGCCGATATCGATGATGATGCGCACGGAGGGAAACAGAGAACGGATGCCGCGTGCGTGACAGGTAATTTCCGTGATTTGCTTGTCGGCAAACGGAACATTAATGCGGCCATAACCGGTGGCGACGATAAAATCGAGATTCTCGAATTGGAGCCCCGCCTTTTGGATGGTATCTTCCATGACTTTGAGCGCCAGATGGCGATGTTCCACACCTGTTGGTCCGATATGCGAGGCAAGCATTTTTTCTTTGTCATCCACAACCACCACCTTCGTCATTGTGGACCCAATATCAATCCCGGCAAACAGCATAAAATGACTTCCTTATTATTGTTCTCCACTGGCGGAGGTGTCACGAAGTGACGGAGGTGGTGATCATGCTGCAACTGATCAATGTTGACGCTGCATCACGAAACCTCCCCCTACCCCCTCCAGAGGGGGACAACTCCACCTGCACCCTTCTGCGGGGGTCAGATCTTTAGTCTAGTGGCCTAAAGCCTATTTCCCTCTCCCCTCCAGTGCTTCAATAAACGCGCTGATCTGTGCCTTCCACTGCGCTTCCGAGTAATCCCGCAAATCCACCATGTCGGAAACCAGCTGCATCATGGGGATGCTGGTGTATTTTCCCAGTTCACTTTTGATATGTGTCTGGCCGATGGTGGTCGCGCGGCAGGAGCGGCAGGCATGGAAGACAACGCCGTCGATTTTGTAATCGTCAATCAGCCCCAGCAATTTTTCTACAAGGGGGTTGCCGCTATGAGCACGCGCTTTTTCATGATAGCGCGTGAAGCGCAAAAACGCCCGCCAGGCCAGGTAATCAACCGGGTCTTTCACGTGCGACGGCACTTCCACCGGATCAAAACCGCGATAGACGTTTTCAATAACAAACACCGCGCCAAAACTTTCAAAGTAGTTGAATATCCAGAGCGTATGCCAGGGCGGCAGGCCTCCGCCGTAGAGTATCCGGTATTTTTCATCAGGGATGACACCGATTTTATTGTCTACCTTGTATTTCACTTCGTCGTAGAGCTTCTGGTAAAAATCAATGGCGACCTGCGTGCCCGAGTAGTAATGGCCGGCTACCATGATACTGAAATGATCCTGCGACGGCATCGGGCAGGGAACGGCCACACGCAGACGGTCGATGTCATACCAAATTTGCCAGGCCTTGTCGCCCAGACGAATAGCTTCCCATAGGCGTTCCTTATCCATTTTCTTTCCGGTCTGTTTTTCCAAAAATTCGATCAAGCCCAGCAGCTGATCGCGCTGGTATTTAATATAATAATCGCGCACTTCGTTTAAATCCGCCTGCGGAGGCGGCGCGACAACATCCATGCCAAAGGTGGGCGCCTCCAGATAGCGGCTGGTCGCCTGAAACCATTTAAACCGGGGGTCGCACACGGCGGAACTCCCCAGCATCATGTCGGGAACGGGCATGCCGCCATCGGGGCTTCCCTCCGGGATATGCCCCATTTCCTTGCGCAGAGAGTCAAAGCCCAGACCGATGCGCGCGTAGCTGCACAAGACCTGAGAATATCCGTCCGCTTCCGCCTTCAAAAGAAAGCGGTCCATGTCGCGTTTGGCGGCGCAAAGGCCGGCGTAATTTTCCGTGGGCAGCGGCACAATATCCATCGCGCGCAGGATTTCGTCATACTGGGACGCGACCATCATGTAGGCCACTTTTTGCCCTTTGGCCTTGGCTTCGTGCGCGCTCTGATAAATGTTCTTGACCATCGCCCGCACCAGGCGAGCCGTGTCCGTGCCTTTGACGGCTGTCGTTTTGATCTGCTGATTCGCTTCCATAATTATCCTCTTTCCCTACGAAATCATTTCTAAGAACGCTTGTATGCGTGTTCGCAACTGCCCGATTGTCGATGTTGAATAATCGTCCTCGATCATCAGCACGGGCAGCTTCAGGCTGTTTAAATATTCCCGTAGATCCGGGCCTTCCAGTTCGCACGTGTCGCAGTAGCGGACGATATAAAAGATCACGCCGTTTGCCTGCCACTGACTGATAAATTCTTTCATGTAACCGAAACGGTTTTCCAGATCCTCTTGGCGATTGCCGATCTGCGGTTTGAGGCTGCGCGGACAGTGCGTGCAGATATAACGTTTAGCGATGCCGTCGAGTGGATCATTTGTCTCTGAAGCATCCTCCCAGAAAAAGCGCGTTCCCGTACACAGGTCATCCATCACAACATGCGCGCCGCATTCCTCCACTAATCGGATAAACGCGACATCGTCAATTTCGTTGCCCCAAAGGAAAATACGGGGCAGGCCGTCCGCTTTCGGAGCGGGACGGCCTTTGATTTCATCGATATAGTCTTGCAGCAGTTCAATGTGTTCCAAGGCGGGGATGCCCATACCCGCCACCAGCACTTTGGTGATTTCCGTTCCTGATACGCGCGGCGGATTTTCCTTTCGCAGATCATAGAGTTCGCGAAGCAGGGCGCGTCGCCGGTTGTAAAGTTTCACGGCGTCCCGAAGTTTGTTTTGATCCAGTTTTGTGCCGGAAAATTCTTCCAGACGTTTGATAAAATAATCCAGCTCCTTGCGGTAGAAGACATCGGAAGACGGTCCCATCATATGCGGAACATTGATCATGTGATTGAAGGGAGACGGTTTGTTGCTGCGCCAGATATGATACATCCGTTCGATGGTGTCGCAACTATGTGGCGCGACAAACCCGTCGAGAAAATCGTATTCGCCCTTGAGCGCCATGTTAAAACAACTGCGGGCGAAAGGGCAAGCCATCGGTTCCAGCAGAGCGTCCGCTTCGTCGATGGGATCGTTCTGACTGCCCTGAATGCGGTAGGGCACCATATCAAAGGCGGTGATAATTTCGTCCGGAACAAAACAGCAAAAATAACCGATAATCTTTTTACCCGCATCATGCAATTCTTTCGCACGTTTGCCTCTCTCATTATATAGGTTTTCAATTTTTTGCAGAGCGCTCATGGCGGCAACCCCTTTCCCCTTGTAAATTAAAATGACGACGGATTATTGAGTTTATTGCTGATAAAATCAAGCGGATTTTTCAGATATTTCTGGGTTCTTGATCAGAGCCGTCCGACATGATATGTTTTACCCATGAGAAGAACCATCATACAAATTTATGAAGTACAAAAACCAAAGGAGGCCGAAGCTTTAGCCGATTTGGGCGTGGATCATATCGGGAGCGTGCTCACTGATTCCGATCAATGGAAAAATGCGACCATTCGTAAAACGAGCCAGGTCATACGGCAGGCGGGAGCCAAAAGCGGCCTGATTCCGCTTTTTAAAGACCCGGTAAAAATTTTTCAGGCTATTAATTATTATCAGCCGGATTTTGTTCATTTTTGTGAAGCGCTGTCTCCTTTCCCGGGGGATCGGGCGACCGTTGTGCGCGAATATGACGCGCTGCTTTCTTTGCAGTTGGATGTGAAAGACCGATTCCCCGAGATCGAGATCATGCGCTCACTCAGTGTACCGCAGACGGGAATGGGTCAGGCGGACGATATTCAAAAGAACATTCTGTATTTTGCCGAACTCTTCGCACCGTTTTCGGATTATTTTTTGATCGATACAATGCTTGGTGGTGGTGAACAGCCCGTCGCGGGGTATGTCGGGATCACCGGCCGGGTTTGCGATTGGAAGATTGCCGGGGCCGTTATCGACTGGAGTCCGATTCCGGTTATTCTGGCGGGCGGTATTTCCGACACCAATGCATTTGAAGCGGTGACAACCTTGAAACCTGCCGGGATCGACAGTTGCACCCAAACCAACGCGGTTGATAAAAGCGGACAGTCTGTGCGCTTTAAAAAAGATATGAAAAAAGTCAAGCGGCTTGTTGAGGAAACCCGCCGGGCCGACCAGTTTATCGAGGGAGAAGATTTTGCCGCAGAACCCATCCATACAAAGCGAATATAAGACGATTACCGCAATGATCCAGCTATACTGCCGGGAGCGTCATCAGACCAATCCTTCTGAGTTGTGTTTTTCGTGCAGGGAGCTTTTGGCCTACGCCAAGTCACGGCTGGACAAATGCCCCTATGCGAAAGACAAGCCAATGTGCACGCAATGTCCGGTGCATTGCTACAAGCCCGAGCGGCGAAAACAAATTCAGCAAGTGATGCGCTATGCCGGGCCTCGCATGATGCGTTCCCATCCGTTTTTGGCGATTCGCCATTTGTTGAGAAACTTCAAAAAACCGAAAGTGCGTTAATATGAAACTGGCCATTATCGGAGCGGGCCCCGGCGGCCTCTACGCGGCACTCGCGGCGGCAAAAAGAAACAATCAGGTTGACCTCTTTGAAAAAAGAAAAGTCGGGGAGGGTATTGTCTGCGGCGAATGTGTTTTTGATTCACTGGGGATTATGGCCAAGCCGGGCCGGGGATTGTTGCGCCCCGTTGATGAGATTATTCTGAAGGGCCGCGGGGAGTTCACGTTTCCTTTGAGCAGGCACCGGAAATTATGGATGCTGGACCGCCGGATCTGGCAGCAGGAACTGGCCAACCTTGCGGCAAGCCGGGGTGTTGTCATTCATGAAAACGCAAAGATTACGAAGGCATGCCTGCGGCAGATGCAAAAGGAATATGACTGGATTCTGGATGCCGGCGGCGCTCCGTCGGTAACATCCAGACTCTATCAATTTTCGGGTGATTATTTTCGAGAATATCTTCTGGCGCACCAACTGGTGCTGGCGGGCGATTTCAGCGTTCTGATGCCGCGCATCAAGGTTGCTTTTTTTTCGAATTTACCTTCTGAGTTTCAACCCGCCTATTATTGGATTTTTCCCAAGGATGCCGGGCGGGCCAATGTCGGCGTGATCTGCACTGTGCACAGTGCCTTGAGCAAGGAAAGACCGGACTTGAAAAAACTGATGGCGGATGTCTTGCGCGCGGAAGGCCTGGCCGATGCGACCGTGAGGGAAAAGGGCAGTGGTGTTGCGACCAGCCGGATGCTGCCTCGTCTTGTCTATGACAATATTATCCTGGTGGGTGACGCGGCCGGGTTGACGTCGGCTCTTCACGGCGGTGGCATTGACATGGCCTGTTTAAGCGCTGTTCTGGCTGTTTCGGCCGTAAGCGAAGGACGAATCGGCATGGAGGGCTATAAAGGAAAGCTCAAAGATTATCTGCGCGAAAAAAACGCGCTGGAAGAAGTGACCATCCGAAAAATGCGGACGTTAAGTTTTGATCAATTCGATGATCTGCTGCGCGGTGTCACATCCAAAAGCAAATTTGTCCGTCTGAAAACCGGCCTGCGCCATTTGAATATGCTCTACAAAACGATTAAATGGTTTGGGACAAAGAAGGAAATCCCCGACTGGCCGATTTGATTCGGTTCATATTTTCATCTGTAATGTGCAAACAAGCTTAAGATAAAGTAGAAATATTCCGTGAGTGTGACAGTTAGGGTTTCAGGGGTATTCTAAAGATAGCGCTACATTGAGTGAGGTTTATCCAATGATTAAATCTGTGGCTGTGATAGCAACGCTGATTTCAATATGCTTTTCCATATCCATATCCTCCGCTGCTCAAAGGAATATCAAACCAGCAAAAAAGCAGGCACTCACCCAGTATGTGATTGCTGAGGTCCTACAGCTCAACGATGAAATCGTAATAACGACAACTGCATACAAAGACCATCTGTTGATTGTACTTGAAAAACAGCAACTGGAATTTGAGCGCCTTACCAGGGAAGTCGACATACAGCAGCAGTTACTCAGGCAAGACCTAATTTCGCGAAAAGAATTCGAAGAAAACAAACTGGCAGTGGCAATGGCAAATTACTCTATTAAGATAACGAAACAACGAATCGCTGGAGCCGAAAAACTGATTGTTGAGACGCAGGCTCAAACCAAGAGTGCAATGATGCAGCAAGAAAACAAAGAGCCCGAGAATGCAACAGGCGTCACTCTCCTGATGCGCTATGACGGTAAAGCTCAATGGTCGCTGGCGGATTCCAAAAAAATTGAGAATTTCTTTTACTCTCGCTTTGGCTATTCACTGCCGGTGGCTGCTTGGGGTGGGACCGACCTCCACCGACGGATGCATCTGGATCACAGCAATGCGATGGACGTAGCACTCAATCCCGATAGTGCCGAGGGACAAGTTCTCATGAATTATCTGCGAGAAGCCGGTATTCCTTACATGGCGTTTCGTGGGAAGATCGCAGGCAAATCCACTGGCGTCCACATTCATATAGGCAAACCATCGCTCAGATTAGCGTCTCCGTAAGGGCCTAAATCAGCCTATGCATTGACATGTTGGCCGGCGCATTTCATTCAGAAACCATTAAAAACCTGACTGCCAAAGTGCAGGAGGTATTAGATTAGAATTAGATTATGGCAATAGGAAACGGTCTTGCCACCCGCATAACCTAACCACCTGAAGGTGGTACGAGGTTACACGTGGGTGGTCGCGACGCTTCCCTACGAGAAAAATTTCCGTTAACGAGAGACGAGATACTTAAGTGTAGTGAGGTTCCAGCGCGCTGAAATCGACCAAACCCATGTGCTGCACATTTTTATGAAATTGGGCAATCCCCTGCTCAACGCCTGCTAAGCGCTCTGAAGAAGTAAGCAGACAGATGCTGACATTGGCGAGTTTGCTGACGTCATTCGATAAGAAATCAAAAAAACCGGTTATCATGGCTTCCAGCATGCCGGCAGTGGTCAATTCCGAACGCCCTTCTCCCGGCAGATCAAACGCAAATTCCCGAAGTTTCATGGCGTCAATCGCGCCGGCAATTTCATAGGCCGCGGTGTAAATGCGGTCGTAGGAAAGATCGATAAGATTGCCCAGCCCGAAAAGAAAAAGTAATTCGGATCCGATACGTTTCGGGTAGGGGATCGCCACCTTTTCCTTGAACTTGCCATTGATGTGTCCTTGTTTGATTTCCCATGAAATCATGCCGTTGAGACGCCAATCCATCAGTCCGCAAATACCCCGCGGCGGTTTTTCATCACTGAAATAACCCAGAACCAGGCACTTATGGCTTTGCCGATCGGGCGGATGGGTGGACAGATTTAGCTGCATTGTTTTTATTCAATTTCAAATTGAGGGCATCGAGGATGCCGTTGATAAATGAGCCGGAATTTTCCGATCCGAATATTTTTCCCAGATCGACCGCTTCATTGATACTGACTTTGGGCGGGATGTCGTCGCAGTAAAGAAATTCAAACACAGCCATCCGTAAAATACTGATATCGACCTTGGACATACGGTTAAGCGACCAATTGTCCGAACAGCCGGATATCAGCCCGTCCAGTTCTTCCCGATGATGCCAGGTGCCGGAGGCAAGAGTGGCCGCAAATTCCTTGGCCGACTTGGGCGCGACAAAATTCCCCCAGAAAAGTTCCAGGGCCTTTTCCACATCGAGATTGACAAAATTCAAACTGTAAAGAACCTGTAAGGCAACTTCGCGCGCCTTTCTCCGTTCTTGCATCTAATCCTCAAATCCAGAAGCGCCGGGTTATTGTAACGCTGTTTCACTTCTTTACTTATGCGTTAATTTTTTTGAACAGATCGACCATTTCGATTGCCGCCATCGCCGCATCCGCACCTTTGTTGCCGGACTTTGTACCCGCCCGTTCAATGGCCTGTTCAATGGTGTCTGTCGTCAGCACACCGAAGACCACTGGAATTTCCGCGTCCAGTCCGACACTGGCAATCCCTTTGGAGACTTCCGCGCTGACATATTCAAAATGCGGGGTCGCGCCGCGAATCACCGCGCCCAGACAGATCACCGCGTCAAAGCGCGCGCTCTTGGCAAGCTTTTTTGCCGCCAGCGGCAGTTCGAACGCGCCGGGTACTTTGTAAATGACGATATCTTTTTCATCCGCACCGGCCCGAATCAGCGTATCAATCGCGCCTTCAATTAACCGTCCGCTGATGAAATCGTTGAAACGGCTCGCGGCAATCGCGAATTTCATTCCCTTGGCAACAATTTTTCCTTCAATTATTTTCGGCATGATTTCAGCACCATCCTTAGTTAAATTATTGATCTGCGTCTGTAGACGCCTCCTCACTTCTAAAGCTCCAGAATATGACCCATCTTACTTTTTTTGGTGGTCATATACCGGATGTTACTTTCGTTGGGCGGAATTTCAATCGGCATGCGCTTCGTGACTTCAATGCCGTAGCCTTCCAATCCGACAATCTTTTTGGGATTATTGGTCAAGAGCCTCATTTTATGCACGCCCAGATCCGCGAGAATCTGTGCGCCGATGCCGTAATCTCTCAAATCCGCTTTAAAGCCCAGGGCGATGTTGGCTTCTACGGTGTCGTGTCCTGTTTCCTGAAGCGCATAAGCCTTGATCTTGTTGACCAGGCCGATGCCCCGTCCTTCCTGCCGCATATAGACAATGACACCTTTACCTTCTTCGCCGATCATTTCCATGGCGCGATGGAGCTGATCGCCGCAGTCGCACCGGGCCGACGAGAAAATGTCGCCGGTCAGGCACTCCGAATGCACTCGCACCAGTACATCGTCTTCTTTATGGATTTCGCCTTTCACCAGCGCGATATGCTGCATGTCATCCACATCGTTTTCATAAATGATGATTTGAAAATCGCCGCCGAAAGAGCTGGGGAGCGATGCTTCCGCCACCCGCCGGATGAGCGATTCGTTCTGCATTCGGTAATCAATCAAATCGGCAATCGTCACGATTTTCAGATCATGCTCGCGGGCGAAAACTTCCAAATCAGGCATCCGCGCCATCGTGCCGTCGTCTTTCATGACCTCGCAGATGACACCCGCCTGAATCAGGCCGGCCAAGCGGCATAAATCGACCGAACCTTCGGTCTGGCCCGTGCGCACCAAAACGCCGCCCTTGCGCGCCAGAATCGGGAAAATGTGTCCGGGACTCACAATATCATCCGCTTTGGCTGCGGGATTCACCGCCGCCAAGATCGTTGTGGCGCGGTCTCCCGCCGAAATACCGGTGGAAACGCCGTGACGCGCTTCGATGGAAATAGTAAACGCCGTACCGAAACGCGCCTGATTGTCTTTCACCATCAGATGGAGATTCAGACGGTTGGCGATTTCTTCATTAATCGTCAGGCAAATCAACCCGCGCCCCAACCTCGCCATGAAATTAATCGCTTCCGGCGTGACAAACTGCGCCGCCATAAAAAGATCGCCTTCGTTTTCCCGGTCTTCATCATCAACAAGAATAACCATCTTCCCATTGCGAATGTCTTCAATTGCTTCCGAAATTTTACTGATTGCCATTTTTTACCCTTCTTATTTAATAAAGCCATGTTCGGCGAGAAAATCCTTATCGATTCCCCGCGGTGTTTGCAATAACTTTTCTACATATTTTCCCAGAATATCCGTTTCAATGTTCACCCATTCGGCTTCTTTTTTTCCGGTCAGCGTCGTGTGGACGGCTGTGTGTGGAATGATATTAACATAAAATCGGCCTTTTTCAAGCTTGTTCACCGTCAGGCTGATGCCGTCGATGGCCACCGATCCTTTTTCCACAATATAACGCGACAATGGCTCATCGGCTTCGATGGCGAAGATGATCGACCCGGACTTCTGAGTTTTGGAGAGAATGCGGCCGATCCCGTCCACGTGGCCCAGCACAAAATGGCCGCCCAGAAAGCCGCCGATGCGCAGGGATTTCTCCAGATTGACTGGATGTCCGGCCTGCAAGTGCTTGAGTGTCGTCTTGCTCAATGATTCGGCGGAAACGTCGGCGGTAAATGTTTTAGCCGTTTTCGCGGTCACCGTCAGGCAAGCGCCGTTGACCGCAATGCTGTCGCCCAGGGACACCTCGCTCAAATTGATTGCGGCCTCAATTTCCAACAGGGCATCCGCGCCTTTCATCGTCAGGCGAACAACTTTTCCCGATCCTTCGACAATGCCGGTAAACATAATTATTTTTTGCCCTTGCTCAACAAATCTTTTAATTCCGCCATAAATTCGCCGACGTCGCGGAATTGCCGATACACCGACGCAAACCGCACATAGGCCACGCCGTCAAGCGTCTTGAGTTCGGCCATTACTTTTTCTCCAATCACCGAGGATGGAATTTCTTCTCCCTGAAACTCCTGACAGGCGGTTTCCACGTTCTCGACGAATTTTTCGATATCCTCCGTACTGATTGGCCGTTTTTCGCAAGCCGTTCTCACGCCGTTGCGGATTTTCGTCCGGTCAAACGGTTCGCGCCGCCCGTCTTTTTTCACCACCATCGGCAGAATATCTTCCACATATTCATACGTGGTAAAACGCCGGGAGCAACCCAGACATTCACGACGGCGTCGAATCGCTTTGCCGTCCTTGCTGATCCGGGAATCAATCACTTTGTTTTCCGCGTTACCGCAAAAAGGACATTTCATGATTTCGCTCGACCGATCCTCTATAAGTTCTTCAACTGCACAACGCCGATACCCGCTTCTTTGAACATATCCGCGGCCAGTTGGTCCCTGTAGTCGTTGCGGATGACAATGCGCGTGATGCCGGCATTGATGATCATCTTGGCGCAAATGACGCAGGGATGATTGGTGCAATACAGAGTGGAATCTTTTGCGCTGACACCATGCAGGGCGGCCTGAATAATCGCGTTTTGTTCCGCGTGCAGGCCACGGCATAATTCATGGCGTTCGCCGGACGGCACGTTGAGCTGCTCACGCAGGCAACCGATATCCAGGCAATGCTGCAATTTGGATGGGGCGCCGTTGTAGCCGGTGGCCAGAATCCTCCGGTCGCGAACGAGGCCTGCCCCTACCGCGCGGCGCAAACAGGTGCTGCGTCTCGAAACCAGATCAACAATATCCAGAAAATACGTATCCCAGTCGGGACGGGAATTGACTTTGTCCGAAACATGATGCGACGGCGTGTGTTTTTCCGTCATGTTTTTCCGCTTTCTGATGAGTCGCTGTATCTGCGCCCCGCCGGAATCCCCTTTTATCCTTTTATCCTTTGCGCATACAGCGGGAACCGGGCGCAAAGCGTTTTCACTTTTTCGGCCACGGCTTTGATGGTTTGCTCATCATTAATATGATTGATCACATCGGCGATCAGCGAGGCGATGAGGCGCATTTCATTTTCCTTCATGCCACGGGTCGTGAGCGCCGGCGTGCCGATACGGATGCCACTGGTAACCATCGGGCCCTGTGTATCAAAAGGAATCCCGTTTTTATTGACGGTAATAGCCGCGCGATCAAGAGCTTCCTGCGCATCCTTGCCCGTCACATTCTTGGAGCTTAAATCCACCAACATCAGGTGATTGTCCGTACCACCCGACACCAGACGGAAGCCTTCGTTCTTTAATTCGTCCGCCATCGCCTGAGCGTTTTTAACAATTTGCTGCTGATAGTCTTTGAATTCCGGCGACAATGCTTCTTTCAGGGCCACGGCCTTGGCGGCGATGACATGCATCAAAGGGCCGCCCTGCATGCCGGGGAAAACGCGACTGTTGAGGATTTTAATGTAAGGTTCCTTGCACATAATGAGTCCACCGCGCGGTCCGCGCAGTGTTTTGTGCGTCGTGGTGGTAACATATTCGCAAACGGGAATCGGCGAGGGATGCAGGCCCACTGCAACCAGTCCCGCAATGTGCGCGATGTCCGCCATGATCACCGCGCCGACTTCATCGGCCACAGCGCGGAATTTGCTGAAGTCAATCGTCCGTGGATAGGCGCTCGCGCCGACGACAATCATTTTGGGTTTATGTTCACGGGCCAGTTTGGCCATTTCGTCATAATCTATGGTTTCCGTGTCGCGGTTGACACCGTAGGGAACGATCTTGTAGAACTTGCCGGAAAAATTCGCCGGACTGCCGTGGGAAAGGTGGCCACCGTGCGACAAATTCATGCCTAAAACCGTATCGCCGGGAGAACACGCCGCAAAGTATACGGCCATGTTGGCCTGTGTTCCGGAATGCGGTTGCACATTGACTTCTTCCGCGCTAAAGAGCTTCTTGCAACGTTCAATCGCCAGACTCTCTGCAATATCAACATACTCACAACCGCCGTAATAGCGTTTGCCCGGGTAACCCTCGGCATATTTATTGGTCATCACAGAACCCTGGGCTTCCAAAACGGCTTCACTGACAAAATTCTCCGAGGCGATGAGCTCTAGTTTTCCCGCCTGACGTCTTGTTTCCAGGTCAATGGCCTTTGCAACTTCCGGATCAACTTGATCTAAAAATGACATGAATAAAATTCCTCCAAAAACAATTAATCTCTGTATTTCTTCAATACGATGACCGCGTTGACACCGCCGAAACCAAAACTGTTGGACATGGCGGTGGAAATTTCTTTATACCTTGCAACATTCGGCACGTAATCCAGGCCACATTCCGCATCCGGATTTTCCAGATTGATGGTCGGTGGAATGATGCCCTCTTGAATCGCTTTCGCGCAAAAAATTGCTTCCACACCGCCTGTGCCTCCCAGCATGTGGCCGGTCATGGATTTGGTCGAGCTGACCATCAGCTTTTTTGTATGGTCGCCGAAAAGATTTCTGATCGCCTGCGATTCATATAGATCATTGAGTGGTGTGGATGTCCCGTGGGCATTGATATAGTCAATATCCGTCGTTTGCAGACCGGCGTCTTTGAGCGCCACCTGCATGCTGCGGCCAGCGCCTTCGTGTTCAGGCGGAGGCGCCGCAAGGTGAAAGGCGTCGGATGTGCAGCCGTAGCCAATCATCTCGGCGTAAATCCTTGCGCCACGTCTCAACGCAAAGGATAATTCTTCCAGGATCAGCACACCGCAACCTTCGGCGATAACAAATCCATTGCGTCCTTTGTCGAAAGGCCGGCTGGCTTTTTGCGGATCGTCATTGCGGGTCGAGAGCGCGCGCATGGCGCAGAACCCGCCGACGCCCAACGGCGTCACGGCTGCTTCGACACCGCCGGTAATCATGGCGTCCGCGTCGCCGTAAGCGATGGTTTTGTAAGAATCGCCGATGGCCGACGTGCCTGCGGCGCAGGCTGTCACGGTACAACTGATGGGACCTTTCGCGCCAAAACGCATGGAGACATGGCCTGATGCCAGGTTGGGCAGGATAGCCGGAACACCAAAAGGCGACACTTTACGAGGGCCTGAGTTATGGAGAACCATGACTTGTTCTTCGATGGTATAAGCACCGCCGATGGCGGAACCGATGATCACGCCGACCCGCTCGGCAATCTCCGGGCCAATGGTCAGCGCGGCATCCTCCATCGCCATCTGCGAAGCGGCCAGCGCATAAATGGCAAAGTTGTCGTAGCGCCGGACTTCTTTTTTATCGACATATTGCGTAGGATCAAAGTTTTTAATTTCGCCTGCGATTCGGGAGCTGAAAGCGGTGGCATCAAACCGGGTAATGGGGCCAATACCGGACTTTCCTGCAACGGCGCCGGCCCATGATTCCGAAACGGAGTTACCAAGGGGAGTCAGGGCACCGAGGCCTGTTATAACGACACGCCTTTTCATGAGCAATGATCCTGATTTAAAAGACTTAAAGATTAATACCTTTTTTCTTAATAAAATCGACGACATCTTGAATCGTTCGAATTTTTTCCAACTCTTCGTCGGCGATCTCCACGCCGAATTTTTCTTCCATCTCCATGATCAGCTCAACCAGATCCAGAGAATCGGCGCCCAGATCATCAATAAATGACGCTTCCAGCTTGCATTGTTCCCGGGTCACATCCAACTGCTCCATGACGAGTTGAATAACTTTTTCTTCTAATTCTGATGACATGAATTCCCTCCTCCAGTCCAAGATTATACTAAAATAAATGATAACAAGCGCTGCTCTTATTACCTGTTTTTGAAAAAAATTTCCTTACTTTTTTCAATGCAGAAGCCATTTGCATTTTAGATCCGCTTCGTTTTCAACCAGGCGATACCTGCTGGTTAAACCGATACGCCTTTACCGAATCCTTCTCGTCTTTCACCGGCAGAGATTTCCACAAACTGAATCATCCGGTCTATTCTGAACCATCTGTCACAAAAACAATCGACAGCCGCTCAAGAAGCCGGCATTTGCCTCAAAAAGGCTATGCTGTTTTAGGAAATCTTTTCCGCCGAAATCACTTCTCTGCCTTTATACGTGCCGCAATTCGGGCAAACACGGTGGGGCATTTTCGGTTCACTGCATTGCGGGCAAACCGACATGGAAGGCTGTTTTAAGAAGTCGTGCGCCCTTCGGGTATTGCGCCTTGTTTTGGAATGTCTCTTTACTGGATTTGGCATGGTAAATTATCCTCTTTTTTAAATTAATTGTTTACTCTAAATTTTTTCAGTACGGCCAGACGATCATCCACAACATCTGAACGGCAGTGACAGGAACCGTTATTCAAATTAACGCCGCAACGCGGGCACAAGCCCTTGCACTCGTCGGCGCACAGAATTTTCATCGGCGCCTGCAGGACAATCTGCTCGCAGACCATCGGCGCCAGATCGATAAAATCACCGCGATAATAGCTCGTTTCGAGTTCCTGGACGGTAAGCTCCAGATCTTCTTCGACCTCTGCCTTTGCCGGAACCAACGTATAGACAAACTCCCCACCGATGGGAATTGTCGCCAGTTCCAGGCAGCGGCCGCACTCCTGGCTGATTTGCGCCGCCAGTTCCCCGCGGATATAAATGGTATCACCTGATTTGGTGATCAGGCAATCAAGATCCGCCTTAATCATTGAAAACTCAGGCAGTTCATCATCGGAAAAACATTCTTTGAACCACGCGGCACCTTCGGAAAAAGCCACTCGCAACCCTTCCTCAGGAAGAATCGTCAGATTAATTTTCAAAGAATCGGACATGGAACCCTTATTGCCTTGTTAAAAAAAATAAGCCAACCGCGCTAAGCCGGTGAGTAAATGATAAAATCATCGTGTTGTCAAGAACAATTTGCTTTTCGGAAGGCAAAAGGCGCTTGACAAATGACGAGCCGCAACCCTATAACACTGCAAAAATTAAGGGAAACAACATGACCACGAAAATACGCACCCGTTTTGCACCGTCCCCGACCGGTTATTTGCACATCGGAGGGGCGCGAACCGCTCTTTTTAACTGGCTTTTTTCCCGTCACAACGGCGGTGAATTTGTTTTAAGAATTGAAGACACCGATCAGGAGCGCTCAACCGGCGAATCCACAAAAGCGATTCTGGATGCCATGACCTGGATGGGCCTGAATTGGAATGAAGGACCGCATTTTCAGGCCCAACGCGTCGACCTGCACCGCGATATGGTCCAAAAGCTGATCAATGAAGGCAAGGCCTACGTCTGTATCTGTACGCCCGAAGAGCTTGAAACCAAAAGGAAAACGGCGCTTACCGCCGGGAAAAAACCCAAATACGACGGCACCTGCCGCGATAAAAACTTAAAGAAATCGCCCGGCAGCGTTGTGCGTTTTCGCGGCGCGCAAACCGGCATCACGATTGTGGAAGACCTCATTAAAGGCAATATCAGTTTTAATAATGATGAGTTGGATGATTTGATCATTGAACGCGGCGACGGGTATCCCACCTACAACTTTGCCGTTGTCATCGACGACGCGCTCATGAACATCACGCACGTCATTCGCGGAGACGATCACGTCAACAATACACCGCGTCAGATTTTAATGTATCAGGCATTGGGGTTTGATGTTCCGAAATTTGCCCATGTCCCGATGATTCTGGGATCGGACAAGGCGCGCTTAAGCAAGCGTCACGGAGCCACCTCTGTTATGGCCTACAAAGAGATGGGCTACCTGCCGGAAGCCCTCGTTAATTATCTGGTGCGTTTGGGCTGGTCGCACGGAGACCAGGAAATTTTTTCACCAAAAGAACTGATTGAGTATTTCGCTCTTTCCGCCGTCGGCAAATCGCCCGCCATTTTCAATCCCGAAAAATTGCTCTGGCTTAATGCGCACTATATAAAGGAAGCAACTTCTGAACGATTAGCGGAAGAAATGAAGACCCTGTGGCCTGCCGGGACCAATATCGATGATGCCGATTTTACGAAAAAAGTCATTGTTGACTTGCAGCCTCGTGTCAAAACGCTGGTCGAGCTGGCCGGGGCGGCGAATTTCTATTTTACCGATAAGATTCAGTATGAGGAACAAGCCGCGCAGAAATTTCTGGTATCCGAAGTGGCCGCCCATTTAAAGGCTATGGCCGCTGCGATTCCGTCGGTGCAGAATTTTACCAAAGGGGGTCTTGAAGAATTTCTCAAGGCTTTCACCGAGGAAAAGGATATCAAGTTTAAGGTGATCGCCCAGCCGCTGCGGGTGGCTCTGACCGGGAAAACAGTCAGCCCCGGCATTGATGAAATCATGGTCACACTGGGCAAGGATCGTGTTGTGCAAAGGATCAACGCGGCGGTTGCCTACATTGACCAGAATAAATAGGTCCATGCGGGAAAGCTGCGGCGTTATGCAAAATGCGTCACTTTCATCTTGACTTTTAAAATCGAATTGAATAGATACTCACGCTCAACTTTCCTTGTTGTTGGGGAATCGTCTAGAGGTAGGACTCAAGTTTCTGAACCTGCTACCTAGGTTCGAGTCCTGATCCCCCAGCCAACATGGTCCCATCGTCTAGTGGTTAGGACGCTGGCCTCTCACGCCGGAAACCGGGGTTCAACTCCCCGTGGGACTACCAAAATTAAATCAACAACTTAGAACTCATTATTCGGGAACTTATCGTTGATTTGGAATAAGTCCCCAGCACTATCCCCAGCAGACGAAA
>JANYAF010000090.1 GCA_025355175.1 Deltaproteobacteria bacterium
AAAATCGGAAAGTGGCATGATTGTCGATCCGATCACCATTGAGCCGGAACGCAAAGTTAGCGACGCTCTGGCATTAATGAATCAATATTCCATATCCGGCGTTCCGGTAGTCAAAGACGGCAAACTCGTCGGCATTCTAACCAACCGCGATCTGCGGTTTGAAGAAAATATGGAGCAGACTGTTGCTAACGTTATGACCAAAGAAAATCTTGTCACGGTTTCCTCAAATATTTCGCTGGAAGATTCCAAAAAGCTCCTTCACAAGCATCGCATCGAAAAACTACTGGTCGTGGATGATAAATACCGTTTAAAGGGTCTGATCACCATTAAAGATATTGAAAAGATAAGACGTTATCCCAATGCCTGTAAAGACTCCAAAGGCAGATTGCGTGTGGGTGCGGCGGTAGGTATCATCGACCGCGAGCCGCGCATTGCCGCCTTGCTGTCAGCCGGGGCGGACGTGATTGTGATTGACACCTCTCACGGACATTCATCGGGCGTGCTCGATGCCATCAAATCAACCAAGGCCAATTTCCCTAAATGCCAACTGATCGCGGGGAATGTCGCGACATCCGAAGGCGCCAAGGCCCTGATCGACGCGGGTGTGGATGCGGTCAAAGTCGGCGTCGGTCCCGGATCAATTTGTACCACACGCATTATTGCCGGTGTGGGAATAGCTCAAATGTCCGCCATTCGAGACGCCTGCAAAGTTGCTGCAAAACATGGCATTCCAGTGATTGCCGACGGTGGTATCAAATTTTCCGGTGATATTGTTAAAGCTATCGGATGCGGCGCTCATTGCGTTATGATCGGTGGTTTATTTGCCGGAACCGAAGAAAGCCCCGGCGAAACGATTTTATTCCAGGGCCGCAGTTATAAAGTCTATCGAGGTATGGGATCGCTCGAAGCCATGAAAATGGGCAGCCGCGATCGCTATTATCAGGATGATATGGAAGACGCTATGAAAACCGTGCCGGAAGGTATTGAGGGCAGGGTGCCGTTTCGCGGATCGCTTTCCGCCAGTATCGTCCAGCTTATCGGCGGCTTAAAAGCAGGGATGGGCTATGTCGGATGCAAAACAATTCCGGAACTGATTGAGAATTCACGCTTTGTGCGCATTACTTCCGCCGGATTAAGAGAAAGTCATGTCCACGACGTCATCATCACCAAGGAAGCGCCAAATTACTGGATCGATTAGCTAAAAATGAAGCACGCAAATTTCGTCCATCTTCACGTTCATACACAATACAGCCTTCTCGACGGCATGATCCGCTTGGATGACCTCTTCAAAAAGGCCAAGGAATACGCAATGCCGGCTATGGCCATCACCGACCATGGCAACATGTTCGGCGCAATTGATTTTTATAAACAGGCCTATGCCAACGGTATCAAGCCGATTATCGGCTGTGAACTCTACGTTGCACCCCGGAGCCGTTTTGATAAGACGACGTCCACCATCGGTGAAGCCACGCGTCATTTAGTCGTCCTCGTCAAAAACATGCAGGGTTATAAAAATCTAATGAAGCTGACCTCGGCTGCTCATATCGAAGGTTTTTATTACCGCCCCCGCGTGGATAAAGAATTACTTAAGCAATGTTCCGAAGGCCTGATCGCATCGAGCGCCTGTCTGCACGGCGAAATCGCCTCCCATATTGTCCGCGGCAATATGGATGAAGCCAGAAAATCTGCCCGAGCCTATCAGGAAATTTTCGGCGAAGATAATTTCTATCTGGAAATTATGGAAAACGGTATTTCCGATCAGAAGATTGCCAACCAGGGTTTGATTGATCTGAGCAAGGAACTGTCCATTCCGTTGATCGCCACCAATGACTGTCATTACCTGAATGCCGACCATGCCGAGGCGCATAATGTCCTTTTGTGTATCCAGACAGGAAAAACTATCCAAGACAACGACCGGATGTCGATGACATCGGATCAGTTTTATGTCAAATCCCCGGAGGAAATGCAGATACTTTTTGCCGCAACACCGGAGGCAATAGCCAACACTGTGAGCATTGCAGAACGCTGCAACCTGACTTTTGAATTCGGCAAGTTCTATTTGCCGAAATTTGAAGTCAAAAACCCCGAGGAATCTCTTGAAGATTATCTGGAACGCAAGTCGGTGGAAGGACTGAATAAGCTCCTGCCGATTATTATGAAATATCAGAAAGAGGACGAGACGGCTGTTCGGGAAAAATATAACAAACGCCTGCGCTCAGAGTTGGAAATCATTAAAAAAATGGGATTTGCCGGTTATTTTTTGATCGTTTCAGATTTTATCAAACACGCCAGGCACAATGATGTTCCTGTCGGACCCGGACGCGGTTCCGCTGCGGGTTCTCTTGTGGCCTACGCCATCCGCATTACCGATATTGACCCCCTTCGTTATGGGTTGTTTTTTGAAAGATTTCTGAATCCTGATCGCATCAGCATGCCGGATATTGATATTGATTTCTGTCAGGAACGACGCGGCGAAATCATCAAATATGTAACGGAGAAATACGGTAAAGATAAAGTCACGCAAATTTGCACCTTTGGAAAGATGATGGCCAAAGGCGTGATCCGGGATGTCGGGCGTGCACTCAATATTCCTTACGGAGACGCGGATCGCATTGCCAAGCTGGTCCCCAACGTTTTGAACATAACGTTGGCGGAGGCGTTCAAAATGGAGCCCCGGTTTGCTGAGGAGCGCAAGAAGAACCCGCAAATCGACAAAGTATTGTCACTTTCACTGGTTCTGGAAGGTCTCAACCGCCATTCTTCGATTCATGCCGCTGGTGTTGTGATCTCGGATGCGCCACTGGTCGAAAGAGTGCCGCTTTTTGCTCCAAAAGACGATATCGTTTCTCAATATTCCATGAAAGATATTGAGACGGTCGGGCTGACTAAGTTTGATTTTCTGGGACTCAAAACCCTGACGGTGATTAAAAACGCTCTGAATTTTATCAAGGAATCACATAATCTTGACATTGACATCAATAATTTGCCTCTTGATGATCCTGAAACTTATCAATTATTGATGAAAGGCGATACGGACGGTGTTTTCCAGTTGGAAAGTTCCGGTATGAAGGACCTTCTGGTCAATTTTAAACCCGATCGCATTGAAGATATCATTGCTTTAATTGCGGCGTATCGTCCAGGCCCCATGAAAATGATACCGGAATTTATCTCACGTAAGCAGGGCAAAACCCAAATCACCTATGAGCTGCCTCAGCTTGAATCGATTTTGAAAGAAACTTATGGCATCATCCTTTATCAGGAACAAGTCATGCAGATTGCCAACGTAATCGGCGGCTACACCATGGCTCAAGCCGACACACTGCGCAAGGTCATGGGCAAGAAGCAAGTTGCGGCGATGGAAAAAGAGAAACCCAGGTTTCTTGAAGGCGCGAAAAAGAAAAACATTAAAGAAAACAAAGCGAAGATTATCTGGAATCAGATGGAGACCTTTGCTGAATATGGTTTCAATAAATCGCATAGTGCCGCTTATTCGATTATTACATATCAGACAGCCTATCTGAAAACGCATTATCCGGTTGCCTTTATGGCCGCGCTCTTGACCAGTGAAAAAGACAACCGTGACAAGATCATCAAACACATGTCCAACTGCAAGGAAATGGGCATCAACATTCTGCCGCCGGACATTAACGAATCGCAAAAAGATTTCAGTATTTCTGGGGAAAATATCCGCTTTGGTCTGGCAGCTGTTAAAAATGTTGGTGAGGCGGCCATCGAATCGGTCATCGCCATGCGTCGGGAAGCGAATTTTACCTCCTTCATGGATTTTCTAAGTCGTGTTGATCTGCGCAAAGTCAATAGAAGAGTTATCGAGAGCCTGGTTAAATGCGGTTCCTTTGATTCGCTGGGTTACTACCGCCGACAGCTTATGGAATGCTTGGACCAGGCTATGGAAGAAGCACAACGTAAACAAAAAGAATTACTAAGCAATCAGGCAAGCATCTTTGATCACTTGGACGCTGGGAATACCCCTAAAGCAAATGGCGGATCATCTTTCCAGCTTCCCAATCTTCCTGAATGGGATCGGAAAGAACTGCTCTCCATCGAGAAAGAAACGCTTGGTTTCTACATTACCGGTCATCCATTACATGGTTATGCAGATAAATTAAAACTGGTCACCAATGCAAATTCCATAACCTTAAGCACAAAACACGATAAGGATGCCATAACCATTGCCGGAGTGATCAGCTCACTTGCCGAAAGATTGACCAGGAAAAAAGATGTGATGTGCAATGTCGTTTTGGAAGATTTGCAGGGTTCAGCCAGCGTTATCTTCTGGGCAGATATTTATAAAAAGTTTTATGAACTGCTCCATGCTGATGAACCGGTTGTTATTCATGGTATTATCGACGTCGGCGATGAATCGCTCAAGATTATTGCTCAGGATGTAGTCCCTCTGACTAAAGCCCTGGAAAATCCCTATAAACAGGTTCGTTTTATGATTGATACGGAAAAAGTATCCCCGGAAAATATTAAATCCCTGTATAACACAATAAAGAAATACAACGGTAAATACGAAGGTTACATTCATATTCTTGATGGAAAAAGTGAAACCATCGTAAGGCTCGGAGAACAGACGAGACTCGATATTTGTGACAGGCTGCAACGGGAAGCGGATGGGATATTAGGGGAGGGCGCTACGGTTTATTGTTGAAAGACTATAGTCTGAAGACCGAAGGCTGAAGAAAAAAGCCATTTAACAGAATAAGGGTTGCAGTCCCTTGTTCTAAAAAGTTGCAATCCTTCTCGACATAGAAAATGGCACCAAATACCCACAAAATATATTGTTAATAAACGAGTAATATGTTACATGAAGAAAGAATATATAGGTCATTAATTAATAAGGGTAATCTAATTTCATATAATGTAAAAATATCAGAAAGTGACCTGTTTATAAGTTCGGACACTAACCTGGCCGCTGCGGCTGAGAAATCATTAATTCAACATCGCCATTCTTTAGAAACTTATATTCAAAACCGCCCGGAATTCCGCACATCGCTTTTGCCGTTTCCCGAAGACGATTTAGCTCCTCCGATTGTCAGGGATATGATCGCCAGATCAAAAATCTGCGGGGTAGGGCCGATGGCCTCGGTCGCCGGTGCCGTGTCCGAGTTTGTGGGGTATGACCTCCTCGGCCAGACCGAAAACATCATTATCGAAAATGGCGGAGACATCTTTATTCGGTCAAAAAACAAACTAACCGTTGCCGTTTATGCTGGAGAATCTACTTTAAGTTATAAAGTAAATATCGTTGTAAAATCAGAAGAAACTCCACTTGGAATTTGCACATCATCCGCCACGGTTGGCCCATCCCTGAGCTTTGGAATCGCTGACGCCGTTTGTGTCATTTCCAAATCCGCAACTCTAGCCGATGCTGCAGCTACCACCATCGGGAACCGGATAAAAACCAAAAAAGACATTAAATTCGCTTTGAATTACGGAATAAAAATTCCCGGAGTCAAGGGGATCATCGTCATCTGCGGCAACGATATGGGAGCAATAGGGGAGGTGGAGTTCATTTAAGGAAGCCTTAAGTCCTAAAAGGCTGAAGGATAAAATGATAGCGGAGTAGGGTCGCAAAACTGTCATAAATCTGAAAATGGAGTAAAATTATGGTTTTAGAATATACTGAAATTTTAAGAGAACGAAGTCCATTCATCAAGCTTTTGGGCCTGGATGTATTGAAACTGGAACGCGGAACGTGTCAATTATCATTGAAAATAAAAGATAATTTCCGGAATTCTCACAAAACAGTTCATGGCGGTGTGATATACTCTCTGGCGGACATCGGGATGGGTGTTTCCGTTTATTCGGTCCTCAAAAAGGACCAGGAAGCCGCAACTATTGAAATTAAAATCAACTACTTAAAACCGGCCCAAGCTGAGACACTTATCTGCACTGCAAAAATCATCCAGATAGGAAAAAATATCGCGGTTTTAGAGGCGGAAATAAAACATGATGATATTTTGGTCGCCAAAGCCCTTGGTACTTTTTCAATATTCAAAACTAAAGATGAATCTGTCTCATGTTAACATAAGATATCTTATAAGACCTAAGATAGAAATATTCGGCTGGCGAAGGTTGCCTCTAAAATTAAAAAAACCAGCATATCCTCTTATTAATATTAAATAATATTCCGATCAAAATAATCCTTCAGTCTCGCGTGCCCTTCAGTCTTCAGTCTATTATTCTTCAGCCTTCTTTCTTTAAATCCCCTCTGCTGCTAGCTGCTCAATCAACTTCATCTGTTTTTCCGTGAGCTTTTTCGGAACTTCGACATTAATCTTTATATATTGATCGCCTTTGGCGGCGCCCTTGAGTCCGGGTAAGCCAAAACCCTTCATTCGGATCTTGGTGTTGTTTTGTGTGCCGGGGGCAATCTTTAATCTTTTCGAGGTTCCGTCCAAAGTCGGAACATCTATCGTTGTTCCCAGACCTGCTTGGGTAAACTTTATCGTCTTTTCGATATATAGATCATTGCCGTCACGGGCAAAAATTGGATGAGGCATTACGTTAATATTTAAATATAAATCGCCATTTGGACCGCCATTGAAATCTGCGAGTCCTTTTCCAGGCAGCCTCAATTTCTTTCCGGTGCTGATTCCGGACGGTATTTTTACACTGATATCTTCAATGCGATTTTCCATTTGGAGAGATATTTTTTTCTCAGCGCCAAATACTGATTCCTCCAATGATATTGATAAATTATACTCTGCATCCTGGCCTTTTTGCGGCATATTGGCATGCTGTCGGCCGCCGCCCATGCCACCGAATAAGCTGGAAAAAGGGTCGTCATAATCTTGCGATCCGGCGCCTCCCTTTCTCCCCGTGCGAAAAGTTGTCCTGCTTCCCCCTCTTCCGCCGCCTCCAAAACCAAATCCTCTCAATATTTCATCCAGATCAAAATCACGGAAAATATCTTCCTGGGAATACTGTTGACGAAACTGGTCTGCAGAACCGAATTGGTCATATTGCTCGCGCTTCTTCGCATCACTCAGAACGGCATAAGCTTCGCTAATCTTTTTGAATTTTTCTTCAGAGGCTGCTTTATTATTGGGGTTTTTGTCGGGATGCCATTTTACAGCCAGTTTGCGATATGCTTTTTTTATCTCATCGGCGGATCCTTTTTTATCGACGCCTAATACTTGGTAGTAGTCTTCTGCCATAATGTTCCTTTGTTAGAAATATTGCGGTTAATTTAAGCAGCAATCCCCATTTGAAAAGCGTCTAAGTTCAATTTTACCAATTTTTTGGGGAAGGATTTCTTAATAACGCTTTCCCAAACGGATTTTTCAACGTTCATCAGATTAGATAGTGCGCCCAGAAGGACGACGTTGGCCGCTTTGATGTTGCCGGCTTTTTGCGCGAGTTCGGCTGCGTTAAACGCGATCACATTAGGGTAATGATTCTTTAAAAAACAAATTGCATCATATGGATACGTAGCTTCACCCATATTGACTGCCGGAGGATATATTTCTTCCGTATTGAGAATAATAGATGCGTCTTTGGTTAAGAATTTCAGATAGCGCAGTGCTTCCATTTTCTCAAAGGAAACAAGCGTTTCAATACTTCCGGATTCGGCCAGCGGCGAATAGACCTTCGTGCCATATCGCACATGGCTGGTTACGCAGCCACCGCGTTGCGCCATGCCGTGGACTTCACTTTTTTTGACATCGAAACCCGCTTCCATCATGGCCATGCATATGATGTCACTGGCCCTCAAAATACCCTGACCGCCGACTCCGGCGAATAATATGCTTTTTACTTTGGAATCAATCATTAACGTTTCCCTTTTCCTTAACTGATCGCGCCGAATTTACAGACTTGAGCGCATAAACCACAACCATTACAAAGTGTTTCATCAATAAATGAGATACCTTTGCGCTTGGAGCCCACTTTGGTTACGCCTTCTTTCCAGGAAATCGGCGGACAATTGAGCCCTAGGCAGGATTTGCATCCTTCACACTTATCCGCATCAACTTTCAGAGGTGGCTGCGGTTTGATATTTGCCCTTTTAAACAAAGCGCAAGGCTTCTGTGCAATGATGACGGATGGGCCGGAACTGGCCAGTTCTTCATTGATTGCGTTTTTTGTTTCTTTTAAATTGTTCGGATCGATAACCCTTATATTTTGAATTCCTAGAGCAGATACTAAAACATTTAGATTAACTTTTTTGGCCTCTTTTCCCATGAGAGTGTAACCAGTTCCCGGATGCTCCTGCATACCGGTCATGGCTGTCGTGCTGTTATCCAGAATAATGATCAAGGCGTCACTGTTGTTGTAGGCCATATTTAAAAGCGAGGTTATACCGGAATGCAGGAAGGTGGAATCGCCAATCACGCCCACGACCTTGCCCTTCCCTTTTTCCTTCAGAGCTTTGCTCATGCCGTGCGCCATGCCAATACTTGCGCCCATGCAAATGCAGGAATGCAAACCTTCCAGTGGTTTCATATAAGACAGGGTATAACAGCCAATATCACCATGGACATAGGCTTTTGATTTTTTGAGCGCGTAAAACAAACCACGGTGCGGACATCCGGGGCAAAGATTCGGCGGACGTTGCGCAAGGCTTTCTTTATAGGGAGAAACAGCGCCCTGCAAATCCGAATTAATTGCGTTTTTAATGACACCGGGGTCAAATTCATTGGTATAGGGAAAGATGTCCTTGCCGGTTACAGGTATTCCCATGGCTTTAATCTGTTCTTCCAGGTAAGGATCAAGTTCTTCCACCACATAGATTTTTTTTACTTTTGACGCGAAATGACGAATCAATTTTTCGGGCAGCGGATAGATCATGCCCAGTTTCAGATAAGAATAATTTGGGAAAACGTCTTTAGCGTAATTATACGGCATGCCGGCGGTGATGATGCCGACTTCCGGGTCGTTGATTTCCATTTTATTTTCGGGAAAAGTCTCAGCAAACTTCTTGAGAGCCATCTGGCGTTTTTCCACTTCCACGCGCCTGGTGCGGGCGTTGATGGGGACCATGACGTATTTTCCCGCGTTATGCTTGAGTGTCGTTTTATCTTCATGCATTTGCGGTTCGCTTAACGTGACAACGGATTTGGAATGGGAAACACGCGTCGTTGAGCGTAAAAAGACCGGCGTATCGAATTGTTCGCTGATTTGAAACGCCAAACTTACATAATCTTTGGCTTCCTGAGGGTCCGCTGGTTCCAGCATGGGAATTTTGGCAAATTTGGCGTAATTACGGTTGTCCTGTTCGTTTTGCGAACTGTGCATAGACGGGTCATCAGCGCTGATGATCACCAGCGCTCCTTCGATGCCGGTGTAACTGACAGTAAAAATCGGGTCAGCGGCGACATTCACGCCAACGTGCTTCATCACGGCCAGCGCCCTCGCTCCACCCAGGGCCGCGCCAATGGCCACTTCCACCGCAACTTTTTCATTGGGCGCCCATTCGGCGTAGACGTCGTCATATTTTGCAAACTCTTCCATGATTTCCGTACTGGGTGTGCCGGGATAGGCTGCTGCAAACCTCACACCCGCTTCATAGACACCACGGGCAATGGCTTCGTTTCCTGACATTAATTCTTTTTTCAAATGCTTGTGCCTCCGCGTAAATCAGCTCAGGGTGGATATTTTCCGCTTGATAAAAATGGTTGCCGCAGGCTCGGTTGTTTTTTCCAATGCTTTCTTATAGTATTCCAGAGCTTTTTCTTTGTTATTTAATTCTTCATATGCACGCGCGATGTTACGTAATCCGATCACTTCAAAACCTATATTATAAGAGCTTTGCGCTTGTTCAAAATACTTCAGTGCTTCCTTAAAGTCCTTTTTAACTTCGTATAAATACCCCAGAGATGTTAAAGTTAGAAATTTAACGCCCGTTTTATCAGTCCCGGTTTTGCTGACAAATTTCTCATAGGAGCTGATTGCCCTGTCGAACTCGCCGTTATTGTAATAAACATTACCCAGGTGATAGTACGCCATCCGACCGCTCCAGCTGTAGGGATACTTATCAATCAAGTCTTTAAATATCTTAATATTTTCATTGATAGTTTCTTTATTATCCCCACTTTTGAGAATATTTCCCTGAACCTTAGTGTATAGTTTTAAAGCGGAATTGGAGTAATAGCTCCAGTAAAAATAAATTCCCATAGCAATGACAACGGCGCAAACCAGCGCTCCGCCGACCACCATGACACGGGTCATATTTTCAGAAATATAATCGCCTACTCTCTCGAATGTGGTTTGAAATGCATCAGGGCTTTTCAGTTCTTTCTTGGTTAACTTTGCGGACATATTATTCCCCTTTATTGATATTATATTTGTCGGTTAATTCCAGAAGCAATTGCGGTATCCGGCGGATTTTTCCTTCATTGTTGGTGCAGGCATGGATGGTGTAACCTTCCACAAGAACCTTTTGTTGATTTTCGTCCCATATTTTGGAATTAAACTTAATACTCGCTCTTTTGATGTAATCAAATTTTGTTTCAATCATTACCTGCTGATCGTACTTTGCGGGCGCGAGATAATGACAGGACACTTTGGTTAATGGAAGATTAAGACCAAGTTTTTCCAGTTCCGTATAGGCCACTCCCAATTGTCGCATCAGTTCACTGCGACCTAACTCGAACCAGCGAATATAATTAGTATGATAGACAATGCCCATCGCATCTGTGTCGGCATAAATCACTCGGACTTTTGTATAATTACTAAGCAAGGAAGGCACCCCAGTCCCGAATGAATTTTTCCATCAGCAGGTGGCCGGGAGATACCAAAATACCGCTTTCCCTGGCGGCAGCTTCGGTGAAGGACCGCCCTACTGCAAGATTTTCTTCTTTGCGTGACGACAAAACGGCAAAAGGACTCGGATCGCCAACATGAGTTTTCAGATCAATCGGAGTCGGATGGTCGCTTAAAACAAGAATCCGATAATCACCCAATTTCCCGATGTCATTCAGAATTGGTCCGACTATCTTTTCGTCGAAAAGTTCAATGGCCTGAATCTTACCTTCGGCATTGCCCTCATGGCCCATTTCATCAGGGGCTTCCAGGTGTAGAAAAACAAAATCCATGAACTTCAGCGCGTCAAGCGCCATATTCGCCTTACCTTCATAATTAGTGTCGATGTAGCCGGTGGCCCCTTCTACGGTTAACCTTTTCAGCCCGGCAATTGATCCCAGGCCATTAAGGAGATCAACAGCCGAAATCATGCCACCTTTGAAATCATATTTCTGGGTCAACGGAACAATCTGTGGCCTCCTTCCCTGCCCCCACAACCAGATGGAATTCGCCTGCTTCTTACCATCCGCCAGGCGCTTGGCGTTGACCGGGTGGTCCTTTAAAATCTCCGCCGCTTTTGCCGTCAGTTCATTAATATCGCCTGCGCAATCTCCCTGGGGGAGATATTGGGCGATGGCCTTGCCCGGAATGTCATGCGGCGGCGTAGTTTGCGGAGATCCGGCGGCATTGCGCCACACCAGCAAATGGCGGTAGCCAACGCCCGGATAAAATTGATATTGAGACGAATTGAGCTTCTTGTTGATGCCCAGAATAACTTCCCGGGCCTCGGCTGAAGAAATATGTCCGGCGGTAAAATCATCCATAAAGGCCTGGTCAGTATCTTTTTCACCGATACTCACCAGATTGCAACGATAAGCAACATCATGAGGGCCCAGGTTAATACCCATGCTGGCCGCTTCCAGCGGACCGCGGCCTGTATAGGTTTCGACCGGATCGTATCCCAGTACGCTCAGGTTGGCCACGTCGGAACCGGGAGTGAAGCCCTGAGGAATAGTATCGACCAGTCCCAGAGTTCCTTGCGACGATACCTGATCGAGAAATGGGGTCAGGGCGCACTCCAACGGGGTTCTTCCACCAAGCTGCTGACTTGGATAATCCGCCATGCCATCACCCAATAATACGACATATTTCATGCGTTTTCCCTTTGTGTAACTTACAATTCATCTTCAATGCGAATAAGAATGGTTTTGTCCCGGACAATGTCGAGCTTGTCTATTTTTTTCAGCGCTTTACGCACATCTTTTTCTTTTGCTTTATAGGTCGTCATAACTATGGGAACGGACCCTGCCTCTTCTCTGGCCTTTTGGATAACCGTTGCGAGACTGATGTTGTTCTCTCCGAGAATGCCGGATATTTTTGATAAAACGCCTGGACGATCGAGGACGGAGAAGCGGAAATAATACTTGGTCTCAATATTATCCATTGGTATTAGATTGATATCTTTCATGCCCGTTTCATTAATTGATCTCAGCGGCACACGTCCGGAAATACCTTTCATAACATTACGCGCGCTGTCAAGAATGTCACTGAATACAGCGCTGGCCGTGGGCATCATGCCCGCACCCTGGCCGAAAAGAAAGACCGGACCGGAGGCATCTCCCACCAGATGAAAGGCATTGTAGTTCCGGTTGACATTCGCCAGCAGATGTCCCGAAGAAATCATCGTCGGGTGGATTCTGGCTTCCACCGCATCACCTTTGAGCCTGCCGATTGCCAGCAGCTTGATCCGATATCCCAATTCCCTGGCAAAAGCGATGTCCTCACCGCTGATTTTTGTAATACCTTCCAGATAAATATCCTTGAGGTTGACTTTTCTCCCGTAAGCGAGCGACAGAACAATTGCCATCTTATGGGACGTATCAATACCTTCAATGTCAAAAGTCGGATCGGCTTCAGCAAAACCGAGTTGTTGGGCCTCTTTTAATACAACATCAAAGGGTTTTCCTTCGTCAGTCATCTTGGTTAGAATGAAGTTGCAGGTTCCATTCATGATGCCGACAATGGAATTAATCTTGTTGGCGACCAGAGATTCTTTAAGTGTTTTAATGATCGGAATTGTCCCGCCGACACTGGCTTCAAAGCCGATATCCACTCCTTTTTTCTGCGCGGCCGGAAATATTTCATTGCCATAAGTTGCCAGCATGGCTTTGTTGGCGGTAACCACATGCTTTCTGTTTTTAATGGCCTCCAGCACAAAGGTTCGCGCCGGTTCGTAACCGCCCATCAGTTCAATTACGATAGAGATTTCCGGATCATTAAGAATTTCAAGGGCATCGGTCGTGAGTAAATTCTTGGGAATTTTGACGCCGCGAGGCGACGTAATATTAATATCGGCAATCTTCTTTAAAACCAGTTTCGTGCCGAGCTTTTGTGCAATGAGTTCTTCATTTTGCTGCAGTAATTTGACGACACCGGTACCGATGTTGCCTAAACCAATCAAGCCGATAGAGATATTTTTCATTTTTTCCACCTTCAATAGCTACCCAAAAACAATTAAATGTCGCTTTGCGACCCACTTTTTAACAGATAACACCTATAACAAATCCCGTTGTTTTGTCAAACAGATATGATTATTTTTTGAGAGTTTAATAATGTCCTCCGCCGGCGGAGGACATTAACTGACGATTTATGATATTGCGACATGGTCTCTACGCGGGAACGCGTGATCCGAAAGGTTATGACAAAAGTGGGGCAAATTGATTTTTTACGAGACCATCTTTCATCAAGCAATTAATTGTCTTAATACGTCGTCGTGTAAGGGGGTGGGAACCCCCGATTCGCGGCCGGCTTGGCAAAGAAAGGTGGTCAGCGTATCTATTTCCGTCTGATTGCCTTTTTCCAGGTCCAGTTGCATGGATGTTTTTGAATTTTGGCCAAAACGAGCAACCATCTCCATGGTTTTATCGACGGCATTTTCCGGCAGATCGATATGGCGTGCTTTGGCAACTGCTGCGACTTCCTGCATCATACCCCTCGCCTTCTTCTTAAGCGTGGAATCCTCTAAGATAGCGCCATAGGTCTTGCCGGTGGCGGATGTCAGAGACGCCAGTGGGCACATGAGTAAATATTTTGACCACAAGACTTCGGATATTTTGTCCGTTAACTTGGCATCGATTTTTGCTTTTAGTAAAATATCTAGAATATTTGAATATTGTTTAGTCGATTCCGTGTCATCCGTACCGAACGTCAGTTTACAAGCACCGTCCTCCTGATGGACAACCCCCGGTTTTTCAATGTGGGTGATGATATAGACACTGCCGGCAACAATAGTCGCCTCGGGAAGCTCGGCCCGCAGCCTTTCAGCGCTGTCCACGCCGTTGAGAAGCGGGATGACAACCGTATTTTTGCTGATATTGGCTTTTAAAGACCTGGCTGAACTCTCCAGTGAATAACTTTTGACACAAAAGAAAACCAGTTCGAATATGCTGGCTACAGCCGGGTTATCCGTGGCAATGTTCGGCCAGGCGACGTAATTGCCTTCCCGCGTGAATAACTGTAAGCCGTTTTGCTGGATGGCCCGGAGATGCTCTCCCCGAGCGATAAAAATGATTTCATGCTGTCCGGATGCCGCATACTCCCTGGCCAACTTGCCGCCAAAATATCCCCCTACCCCGCCGATACCGACAATTGCGATTCTCATTTATCTTACGCTCTCCTTTGTGATTAATTACCTATAGATGCGGTCAAGCCGGCTTTTTTATAATCTTCTTCAATTTATTGCGGATGGAGCGGCTGGCAACTTTTTTTCTCAGTTTTCCTGGTGATACACGTTGATGGGAATTTTAACCGCCTGCGTTCACCCATTTTCCATAACTGACCAGCGCCGCCATGACCTCAGCAGCCTCGTAGGGCATTTCGTAGCACACGCTGCCGGCCTGCCCGATGGCGTGCAATACGCGCGCTTCCTGCGCTGCGGATGCAATCAGATGTTCGGAAGCAACGACAACGGGCTTTTCGTATTTCCGGGCGAGACCGCTCAGATGTTGCACAAGCTCGACCGAGGTCCGAACAAGCGCATCTCCCCAACCGTCTCCCGCATTGCCTCTCTGCATCAGCTCTTGCCGTGTGAACTTCAGGGCCGGCATCAGACCGATGTAGATTACGCCGTCCACGTTTGGGCTCGCTAGCACCGTCTCGACAACACGCAGGACATCATCGGGATCGCTTCCTGCCACCAGATCAACCGGATTGCCCCGATTCCACCAGGCCGGAAGAAAAGCATCGAGCCGTTTGATCGTTTCATCAGGTAGAGAAGCCATCTCCAGGCCCAGCGACACGCATTCGTCGGCGGCCATGACTCCCCATCCGCCGCCTGCCGTGACAATGCCTATTCTTCGTCCTTTGGGGAGCGGTTGATTCATAAACGCGGTGCCTACATTGAACAGATGATGCAGATTCTTCGCCCGAAGAATTCCCGCCTGTTTGCAGATACCGTCAAAAATCTCATCGCTGCCCGCAATGGATGCCGTGTGGGACATTGCCGCTTTTGCGCCGGCCTGCGTTTTGCCAGCTTTGTAGGCCACAACCGGTTTTGTCTTCGTTACCTCACGGACAATGCTATAAAATCTCTCGGCATCCTTGAAACCTTCAATGTAACAGAGAATGACGCTGGTGCGGGGATCATCCGCAATATAAGCCAGGTAATCTTCCATATGCAGGTCTGCCTCGTTGCCGCTTGCTACACAAAGGCTGCATCCCATGCCTTTGATCATGATCTGCCGCGCGAGGCCGTCCACAATGCCTCCGCTCTGGCAAACGAGGGCAATGCTCCCCGGTGGAACATGAAAACTGGGAAAATCAACATAGAGTTTCTCCCAAGGACTCATGATACCGTTGCAGTTGGGTCCCACCATCACCATGCCCTTCGCGCGGGCCGTTTTGACCATCTCGTCCTGAAGCCGCCTGCCCTCAAGGCCTAGTTCCGCAAAACCCGCCGTAATGACGACTGCTGCTTTAATACCTTTGTCAGTGCAAGCCTGCATAGCGGAGAGTACCGCCTTCGGTGGAACAACAATAACGGCTAGGTCGGGCGTTTCCGGAACATCTTCCAGGGTTTTATAGACCTTTTTCCCAAGCAGTTCGTCTGCATCGGGATTGATGGGATAGATGTTTCCCTCAAATCCGCCGTTAATAAGGTTTTTCAACATGACATGACCCCATTTTCCGGGGGTGCTTGAGGCGCCGATGAGGGCAACAGAGCGGGCCGTGAACAGGGGATTTAAACGTTTAATGTCCATAGGAGCAGGAGAGCCTTGTATTATTTTGGATTATCGAAAACCTTGCGCTTTTCGATTGGGATTCAGCATAGTCTCCGAAGGCCGATTTGTCAAAAGAAACCGATGTAGGGCGCGGCTTATGTTTCAACATCAATGTAGGGCGCATTCCCCGAATGCGCCGTCCCAAACGCGTCGTTATTTAGGATTGATCGGGGAGCAGTCCCTACAGATCATGGAAACGCATCATAATTGATTTTGACAAAGGGATAATTTTGCCAATCCATTACAAGACCTTTCCGAACTGGATTGTGGGCGATATATTCCGCGATTGCTTTCAAGGATTCATCTTTTCGAACAACACGTTCGTAATAATTGGCTTGCCAGAGTGGTTTGATGTCATGCATCATTGATAAAATGCGGGCATTGTATCGTTTAAAAGCCGCCACCCAATTGGCAAGCGATCTGCCGTATTTGTTGTTAAGTTTCAATAAAAAATGAAGATGATCGGGCATAATGCACCAGGCTAAAACAGTCACTTCTCCTGCGATCTTCGATCGGTAATGAATTTCAGCGGCTATGTATTGAGCGAATTCCGGATTTGCAAAATAGGCTTTTTTGTCGTGAGTGCAGATTGTGATGAAGTACACGTCGTGGGTATTCGTGTAATCAAAATTCGCCAGATGTATTTGTTTTCGTTCTGGCAGCGTTTTTTTCATATTATTGTTTAGTTCCAAATGTGCCACTATTTTGATGTGATTTGCGGACTGCTCGGGGAGCAGTCCCTACACTATACGATAACTGTTCACCCAATCGTGTAGGGCGCAATCCCCGATTGCGCCGTTCCAAACGCGCCGCAATTCCCGGATTGATTGGGAATCAATCCCTACAACCCCCGCATAAATTCCGGCCGCAGCATTTGGGGATCTTTCCGGGACAATAAGGCATTTAACTGCTTGAGAATTTTATCCCTGTCTTGTGGCATCGAACCCCGGATCGCGAAATAATTTGACGCATGCATGGAGCTGAAAAAACAGTTGGTGAACGTTGAATTTTCGACAAGCCCTTTCAGCTCCCGCAAAGAATCAAACGGCGTGATCAGCTCAATCTCGCCGCGCTCCCATTCCTTATAAAGCGCCGTTCCGGGAATCAGTGTCAAGGTCAGTGCTCCTGCATAGTCCGGGTCCATTTCCGTCAGAATTCTGGCCGTCTCCGATACATGCTTTCCACTGCCTTTGACGCCACCCAGCCCGAGGATAACCGTAGCAGAGAGCAGGATGCCGGCTTCCTTCACTTTTTGGGCGGCTTCCACCATCTGATCGTGGGTAGCGTTTTTCTGAATCCTCCGCAGCACGTCGTCATCGCCGCTTTCCACGCCCATGTAGAGAATTCCGAGCTTCTGCTCTTTGAGCGCCTTTAATTCCGAAACCGTGCGCCTGAGAATGTCCTGCGGCGTGGCGTAGCTTGCAACGCGCTGGATGTTGGGGAACTTTTGGTTAAGATACTGCAAAGCCGAAAGCAGTTTGGGATACGGATAGACCAGGGCATCGCCATCCTGAAGAAAGACTTTCTTCCCGTTCCAGTCCTGCAATATTGCATAAATAATCCGGGGCTGACCCCGCACCCCCATGCGCTGATTCACATACACGGACATGGCATCGATTTCCTGCTTTACGTCCTCAAGATCGCGGATACCGAGATTCGAAAATGAAAAGTTGCAGAAGGTACATGAATTGTTCGAGCATCCCGATGTCAACGGGAGATAATAACTGTCATGCTCGCTGGGGGGCCTGATAATTTCTGGTCTGACAAATGAGAT
>JANYAF010000093.1 GCA_025355175.1 Deltaproteobacteria bacterium
GGCCAGGGTTCGGTGAATTGGTCGGCAGGCTATATTGAAGCCGTCGGTATCGGCGCTCCGTCGGATAGAAGCGTCGGTAAAATAAACGCTCGGCCCATGGCTGTGCGCGCGGCGAAGGTAGATGCCTATCGCATTTTGTTGGAAATAACCAAAGGCGTTCGGATTGACTCCAGAACCACCATCAAAGACTTTACGGTGGAGAGCGACGTCGTCAACACGCAGGTTGAAGGTCTGATTAAAGGCGCACAAGTCGTTGATCAGCAATACATGTCCGACGGCACCGTGGAAATCAGACTGAGAATGCCGCTTTATGGGAATTTGTCGCAAATCATGGTCCCACTGGCTATTGAAAAACGGAAATCGGTTCCACCGCCCGAACCGGCAGCGCCTGCTCCTCCTGCTCCTCCTACTCCTCCTACTCCTCCTGCGCCTTCTGCACCCGTAGCCCCGGCGCCTGCTGTGACGGCTCCTCCTGCTCCGCCGGTGACCTATACCGGATTAGTGGTTGACGCCCGCGGCATTGAAGCGCGTCCGGCCATGTCACCGCGCATCTATGATGAAAGTGGCAAAGAAGTTTATGGTTCGGCCAACGTGGATCGTGAATACGCCATTCAGCAGGGCATGAGCGGATACGCACGCGACCTTACGGCAGCTCAGAGTAACCAGCGCGTAACGGCTAATCCCGTAACAGTGAAAGCGCTGAAAACCGGTGGCCCCGGTAAATCCGACGTGATTATCAGCAATGCCGACGCGGGGCAGATACGCGCTTCCGCAGAGAATGCATCTTTTATGAAAAAATGCCGGGTCATGATCGTTCTGGATTAAACCGGAAGTGCCACATGGCATAAACGGGGCCGCAGTCACGAATGCTTTGGTGGCTGCGGCTTTTTCTATATTGAAAAGGAATAGAGTTTGTCTAAACGTATTGTCGTTCTGTCCGAAGAGGTAGCCAACCAGATTGCCGCCGGAGAGGTGGTGGAAAAACCGGCGTCTATTGTCAAGGAACTGGTCGAAAATTCCATCGACGCGGGAGCCCGCGATATCCGCGTCGAACTTACAAAAGGTGGTTGTCAGTCCATCCGGATCGTGGATAACGGATCAGGCATTGAACGCGAAGATGTGGCCCTGGTTTTTGAGCGGCATGCCACCAGTAAAATATCGAAACTGGATGATATCTATTATGTTGGTTCCTTCGGGTTCCGTGGCGAGGCGATGGCCAGCATCGCGTCCGTAGCTAGGGTGGAGATGCTGACCCGACGCCCCGACGATCCGGAGGGAACAAAAGCGGTGGCCGAGGCAGGCTGTATTTCTGAAATATCTCCGGCGGGAACGCCTGCCGGAACGCAAATCACTGTGACGGAACTATTTGCCAATGTGCCGGCGCGCCGGAAATTTCTCAAGACCGAAGCCACCGAGCAAAGTGCTTGCCTTGACGCGATCACCCGTTTGGCGCTGGCGCATCCGGAAGTCCGCTTTGTTGTGACGGCTAACGGAAGGGAATTGTTTGCGGCGCCTGCCGCCAGAGATGTTTCTGAACGTGTCGCCATGGTCATGGGGAATGATTTTACCGGCCATTGCCTTGCGATCAGTGGGCAACAGGAAAATGTCCGGATCAAAGGGTTTATTTCAACGCCGGAATTTACGAAGTCCAACTCTAAAAGTATTTTTCTGTTTGTCAATTCGCGCTTCATCCGAGACAACAGTATGACGCACGCGGCGCTTGCGGCCTACCGGCAGGTAATCGAGCCGCGCCGCTATCCCGCAGCTGTTTTGTTTATCGATCTGCCGGGCGAAGAGGTCGATATTAATGTTCATCCGGCCAAACTGGAAGTGCGCTTCCGGAATTCCCGCGAGATTTACGATCTGGTTTCCAAAACGGTGGCGCATCGCTTGGCCTCCGCGCAGACGTCTCAAGATGCATGTGCTTATCGTTTAACGCCGCGCGAAACAACATCCGCTTCCTCCGGATTCTGGAGGCCTAAAGAGTCTTATGCATCTTCGGAACGGCCACATGAAGTATTTTCGCGGCAGAATCTACGGCAGGTAATTGACGATGATTTATTTGCGCGCGCGGGATGTCCTTCCGATGTTCCTGTGAGAGTTGAGGAAATTTCCTGCGGGGGGAAAATCACCTTTGCGAATCGAAAATATCTGGGCCAGGTTGCCGATACGTATCTGGTATTCGGCGGCCCCAATGGTGTGATGATGGTGGATCAGCACGCGGCGCATGAAAGGATTATCCTCGAGCGTTTAAAAGCGGCCGCAGGCGGAAAAGTAATCAGCCAGCCCTTGCTGATGCCGGAGGTTGTCAGCCTCACACCCGCGCAGATCAGTCTTTTTGAAGGCGCGATGTCCCTGCTTTCCGACATCGGTCTGGACTTGGAAATATTTGGCCGCGACGCCATTGTGGTGAAGGCCCTGCCTGCGAGTCTGCCGCATGTCCCGCCCGTCGATGTTATCTCGGATCTGGCCGATCAGCTGGGCGACGGGCAGGTTTGGCCATCACTTGTGGAACGCAAAGAAAAGATACTGGCGTCCTTGGCCTGCCGCGCCGCGATCAAGGCCAATGTGGTTCTTTCCGCCGAGGAAGTCGCCGCTTTATGCCGTGATCTGGAGAACACACCCTTTAATAAAACCTGTCCGCACGGACGCCCGATCAGCGTGCAATTTTCCCTCTATGAAATTGAAAGAATGTTTAAACGGAAATAAGATGCCCAAGATTCCTCTTTTTGTCATCTGTTCACCCACGGCGACAGGGAAAACCCAGCTCGCCATTGAACTGGCGGAGACTTTCGGTGGAGAAATTGTCAACGCCGACTCCATGCAGGTTTACCGTTTTCTGGATATCGGTACGGCTAAGCCTACCGCGGAAGAACGGATGAGGGTGATGCATCATCTGATCGACGTTGTGGATCCGGATGAAGAATTCAACGCCGCCGTCTATGCCGAGCAGGCGAGGGCGATTATCGAAAAAATAACGCGGAAGCCCAAGCCGGTTTTTGTGGTCGGCGGAACGGGCTTGTATATCCGGGCGCTCTTACAGGGCATCATCGCCACGCCGCCGGTCGATGAAAATATCCGCAATTATTATCGGGAGCTTCGGGATCGTCACGGCAGGGAATATCTTTTCGGGCTCCTCAGCGAACGAGATCCGCAGGCGGCGGGGCGTATCAACTTCAACGATTCCGTGCGGGTCATCCGGGCGCTGGAGGTTCTGGAGCAAAGCGGCCAGTCCATCATTGCTTTGCAGCAAAAACATGCGTTTGCCGATTGTCCCTATGATACCTGCAAAATCGGCCTTTCCCTTGAACGCGCCGAGTTAAAAAAGAGAATCGCCCTTAGAACCTCGCGGATGGTGGAAGCGGGGCTGGTCGAGGAAGTGCGTGAGCTGCTGAAGCGAGGGTACAGCGAAAAACTAAAAGCCATGCAATCCCTGGGATATAAGCAGGTTGTCGATTTTATCCGGGGCAGGTCCGAATGGGACCGGGCGCTTGATTTAATGAATCGCGAGACCTGGCAATATTCCAAAAGACAGTTGACGTGGTTTTCGGCGGACAAAGCCATCAATTGGTTTGCTCCGGATCAGTTTGAGGCCATTAGAAAAACCGTTGAGACATTCCTGGAAAGGAAGAGGCCATCGAAAAAACAACTCTGATTTACCGGCAAAAAAACCTCCGGAAGCAACTTGGGCAGTCATCAATATTGCCTTGACTTAAAACCGCACTAAAGCTAGTTATGGGATAAAGTTTAACGGAAAATCTGGAAAACATTTAAGGGGCAAACCTTTTTAGAAAAAGAAAGGAGTAAAATATGTTTCATGACTATAGAAGAAATAATGTTTTTTCGCTTATCATATTGTTGTTTGCGGCTGTTTTACTGATTGTTGCCTGCGGGCCCAAAGCCCGGCAGCCGGTAAGCCAACTGGATACTCCTGAGCATCATGTCTATACAGGCGTGAAACTCCTCGATCAGGAAAAGTATGCTGACGCTCAGAGAGAATTTGAACTGGCCTTGGAATTAGACAATAAATATTCCAAAGCCCATACCGGCATTGGACTGGTCAAAACGTATATGACGCCGGCTGATTTTAAGGGCGCCTGGGATAGTCTTCAAAAGGGGGCCAAGTATGCCAATGCGGATGATGAAATTCTTTTTGGCAAGGTCAGCAATATCCGTTTCTATACGCAAAGCAGACTGGAAAAGGAATGGCTGGATTTTTCCAAGTATGAATTTGATGCGGCGGTGAAAATCGATCCGAAGCATTCCGCCGCCTACTATTTTATGGGTCTGGCTTATAAGCAAGATTGTGACTTTAATACCGCAGGTCAGATGTTTGCAAAAGTTCTGGAACTGAAAACGGATTATGTGCATCACGCCGACAGGGAGTGGAATTTTATCCAGAAGGTTCAGCGGGCGATGCCCGGTTCCGTGACGGGCAAGCAGATTGCACTGGTTACGCGCATTACCCGTGCGGACGTCGCCGCCCTGTTTATGGAAGAATTAAAGATTGATGTTCTGTACAAAAAGAGAACACCAAAGACATTTGACACATCTTTCAAAGATCCTGAAAAAGCCGTCGAGAAAGCAAAACAGGGCAAAGTGGCGGCCAAAGATATTGCGGATCATCCCTTGAAGATGGATATTGAAGGGATATTGGAAATCGGTGTGCGCGGATTGGAGAATTATCCCGACGGCAATTATTATCCTGGCGAAATAATTACCCGCGCCGCTTACGCCATGATGCTGGAAGATATTTTGATTAAAGTGACGGGCGATAATGCTTTGGCCACTAAGTTTATCGGTTCCAACTCGCCTTTCCCGGACCTGCGGGCGGACTTGCCTTATTTCAACGCTGTCATGGTCGTGACGTCCCGGGGCATTATGGAAGCGAAAGATTTGACGACCGGTGAATTCGCGCCGCTTAAACCCGTGGCCGGCGTGGACGCTCTTTTGATTATCCGCAAAGTTAAAGAAGGGTTAAAATTTAACTAACAGCGGTTTTGCAAAGTTGTTTGAGAGGCGGGACGGTTTTTGTCCCGCCTCTCAAATTTTGAGCACGGACAGGCGATAAAATTGAAGTCGAAAAGGGCGCAAGCCCTTTTCGAGTATTTATAGATGGGAGATTAATATTCAATGGCAACAAAAGAGTTAGACAAAGCGTTTGAACCGGCCGAGGCCGAAAAAAGGCTATACGATTACTGGCTAAAAAATAAGTATTTTCACGCTCAGGATAAAAGTAAGGCTCCTGCTTTTTCCATCGTTATCCCGCCTCCGAATGTGACCGGGATGCTGCATATGGGACATGCGCTTAACAATACTTTGCAGGATGTCATCATCCGTTTCAAAAGGATGCAGGGCTATAACACGTTGTGGATGCCGGGCATGGATCATGCCGGCATTGCCACCCAAAATGTGGTTGAACAGCAATTATGGAAAGAAGGGTTATCCCGTCATGATCTGGGGCGCGAAAAATTTATCGCCCGCGTCTGGGAATGGAAAGAAAAATACGGCGGCGTGATTATCAATCAATTGAAACGTCTGGGCTGTTCCTGCGATTGGGAGCGCGAACGCTTCACCATGGATGAAGGCCTTTCCCAAGCCGTCCGGGAAGTTTTTGTGCGGCTTTATAATGAAGATATGATTTACCAGGGCGACTACATTGTTAACTGGTGTCCGCGTTGCCACACCGCTATTTCCGATCTGGAAGTGGAATTCAAGCAGGATCAAAGCTTCCTATGGAATATCCGTTATCCATTTGCTGACGGCAGCGGAGAAATTGTGGTGGCTACGACCCGGCCGGAGACGATGCTGGGCGATACAGCCGTGGCCGTCAATCCCACGGATCCCCGCTACAAGGATAAAGTCGGCAAATTTGTCATTTTGCCGCTGATGAACAAGCAAATACCGATTATCGCCGACGACTATGTGACGATGGATTTCGGTTCCGGCGCGGTGAAAATCACCCCCGGTTCCGATCCTAACGACTTTGCCATGGCCGAGCGCCATAATCTGGAAATCATTTCGATCATGGACGGGCAAGGTATTATCAATGATCATGGCGGAAAGTACAATGGACAGGATCGTTATGAGGCGCGCAAGAATGTGATCGCCGATCTGGAAAAGGGCGGTTATATGGTCGGTACCGAACCTTACGCGCATAATGTCGGCCAGTGCTACCGCTGTAAAACGGATATTGAGCCCATGGTGTCCAAGCAGTGGTTTGTCAAAATAAAACCGTTGGCCAAACAGGCCATCGCCGCTGTTACCAAAAAGAAAACGAGGATCGTGCCCGCCTCCTGGGAAGCCACGTATTTTGACTGAATGAACAACATCCGTGATTGGTGCATCTCGCGGCAGCTTTGGTGGGGACATCGCATTCCCGTGTGGTATTGCGGCAATTGCGGTAAAGTCATCGTCTCCACGGTGGATCCCGCTTCCTGCCCCGTTTGCGACGGTACGGAACTCCGACAGGACGAAGATGTGCTCGACACCTGGTTCAGTTCAGCGCTCTGGCCGTTTACCACCTTAGGCTGGCCTAAACGGACGGAGGCCCTCAAAACTTTCTATCCGACCTCCCTTCTGGTTACCGGTTTTGACATTTTATTTTTCTGGGTGGCCCGGATGATGATGATGGGGATTTACGTCATGAAAGACGTGCCTTTTAAGGATGTTTATCTCCATGCGCTGGTGCGCGACGAAAAAGGCGAGAAGATGAGTAAATCCAAGGGCAACAGCATCGACCCGCTGGTGATGATCGACCAGTACGGCACGGACGCGTTTCGCTTTACGCTCGCCGCCTACACCGCGCAGGGGCGCGATGTGCGCATGTCGCCGGAGCGCATTGAAGGCTACAAATTCTTTGTCAATAAAATATGGAACGCGGCCAGGCTAACGCTTAACAACCTGACGGATTTCGATGAATCCGCGCCCTCGGCCGCCCCGGATTCGCTGCCGGAGAAATGGATCAAGGCGAAATTAAACGAAACGATTGAAGAGGTCACGCGCAGTCTGGATGAATACCGTTTCAACGACGCCTCCGCCGCCATTTATAATTTTATCTGGCATGAGTACTGCGACTGGTATCTGGAGATTAGCAAACCGGCTCTCTATGGCAAGATCAGCCCCGAACAAAAGCAGGTGACTCAGCGGACGATGAAAGAGGTTTTTGGCGCCATGCTGCAACTGCTGCATCCCTTTATGCCGTTTGTGACCGAAGAGCTCTGGCAGGCGCTTAAGGGTAGCGATGAGAACGCCATTATGGTCAGTAAATTCCCGGTTGTTCAGGAAGCGTGGAGTGAGAAAGCGGCCGAAAAGGATATGGAAATGCTCATGGAGATCATCACCTCCGTTCGCAATATCCGCGGTGAAATGCGGATTCCGCCTTCGCACAAATTAAAGGTTTTGATTTCTGTTGCAGAGGAGCAAAGTAAAAAAATAGTTGAAACGGGCAGTAACTACATTCTGAATTTGTCCAATCTGGAATCATTGGTTGTCGAAGTAAATCTGGTCGAAACGAAAGGTGTGGCGACCGGTGTGGTCGGCACGACAAAGATTTTTGTTCCGCTGTCTGGTATTGTGGATATTGCCGGAGAAAAAGCGCGTTTGGATAAGGAATTGGCAAAAGTATCCAAAGATCTGGAACAAAGCTCTCGGAAGCTTGCCAACCATGATTTCCGTGCTAAGGCTGCTCCCGAAATTATTCAAAAGGAAGAAGATAAATTAAAAAGTTTCCAGGAAAAATTCACGGCATTGGAGCGCGCGCTGAAGAAACTCAATGAGATTGCCGTGTAGCACCTTGCGTGCTAATTCAGTGTAGGGAACGGTCTTGCCACCCGCAGGGGTGGTTGCGATAACCTAAGGGTCACGAGCCGTTCTCTACGGATGTTGTTGTCTATATAATAGTGAGGCACTGGATGGTCTCTAAACAAATCAAAAATATCATTGAAGCCGCGCTGGCCGAGGATATCGGCACAGGCGATATCACCACGCAGGCCACGGTCAGCCCTAAAAAGCAGGGCAGGGCGCAAGCCATTGCCAAAGATGGTTTTGTCATAGCCGGGCTGGAGGTCTTTGAAGAAACGTTTCGGCTTCTGGATAAAAGCATCAAAGTTAAGAAATTAATTGCCGACGGATACCGGGCAAAGAAAGGTGATGTGATTGCCGAAGTCGCAGGCAGCCTGTCCAATATTTTGCAGGCCGAACGCGTCGCGCTGAATCTGTTTCAACGCATGTGCGGAATTGCCTCGCTGACAGCAAAATACGTGGAAGCCGTGCGCAAAACCAAATCAATAATTCTTGATACGCGCAAGACCGTGCCCGGCCTGCGTGTTTTGGATAAGATGGCTGTGCGCATCGGTGGCGGTCAGAATCATCGCACCGGCCTGTATGACGGCGTGCTCATTAAAGACAACCATATCGAAGCTGCAGGCGGCATTACAGCTGCGGTAACTGCGCAAAGAAAACGCTTGCCGCATACCTTGAAAATTGAAGTTGAAACCAAAAACATGCGGGAAGTGAAAGAAGCCCTGACGTGCGGCGTGGACATCATCATGCTCGATAACATGACGATTGACGCCATGAAAAAAGCCGCCGATTTTGTCGCCGGCCGTGCGCTTCTGGAGGCCTCCGGCAATGTCAGTCTGCATCGTGTTTACAAAATTGCCTCCACCGGCGTGGATTTAATTTCCGTCGGCGAACTTACCCACTCCGTCCGCGCCGCGGATATATCGCTGAAAATTCAAGGCTGAAGGCTGAAGGTAAAAGCCAATGTAGTAGGCTGATCACCTCAAGGTGACACGAGGTGAGGCGGTAATTATTTACCCCCACAGAGCAAAACGTTATGAATATAAATCAAGAAGAACTAAAACAAAATCTTGCCGGCAAATTGATCGGCCATCGGCTTCATTACTATGAGTCTATCGATTCGACCAATGAAGAGGCTTTTCGTCTGGGCGTTCAAGGAGCGCCGGAAGGGACGGTGCTGATCGCGGAACGTCAGAGTGCGGGTAAAGGAAGGATGCAGCGCGTTTGGTATTCACCGGCCGGTGCCAATATTTACACATCCATCATTTTGCGTCCAACGTTCGAAACGTCGCGCGCGCCGCAGATTTCCATCGCCGCCGGTGTCGCCGTGGCGGAAACCATCAATCGCTATTGCCCAGGTAAAGCGTGGCTCAAATGGCCCAATGATGTTCTGATTGACGGGAAAAAAGTTTGCGGTATTCTGGCGCAAATGAAAATGTCAGTAAATGCAATTGACTTTATTGTTGTGGGTATCGGCATGAATGTCAATTTGAGCCATCAAGAATTTCCGCTGGATATTCAAGAGATTGCCACATCTTTGGCTGTTGAGACAGGCCGCGAAATATCGCGTTTGGAATTGATAATTAGCCTGTATGAAAATTTGGCAAAATGGTATAGACAGCTAGCTCAAAACGGGTTTGACCCGATTAAGGAGAAATGGCTGAGCCTGTCGTCGATGATCGGTAAGACTGTTTCGGTCATGTTTCGGGAAGAAACGGCGAGCGGTAAGGCCGTCGATCTGGGTGATGACGGTTCCCTGATAATTCTGACAGCCGGGAATGAAATCATGAAGGTTTCAGCGGGAGACGCGACAATATTAAAGGGGTGAATATTTATGCTGTTAGTCATTGATGTAGGAAACACAAACACCGTGTTGGGACTTTTTGATGAAAACCAATTGCAGCATGATTGGCGAATCCGAACGGAGATTGACCATACCATTGATGAATATGGTGTGCTGATTTATAATTTATACCAATCCAGCCGGATGAAAGCCAAAGAGATCAAAGCCGTCACGGATATCATTATTTCGTGTGTTGTGCCCCCAATGCTCAATATCCTTGAGCCTCTCTGCGTCAAGTATTTTAACATCAAACCGCTCATCGTGGGCCCCGGAATTAAAACGGGTATGCCGATTTTTTATGACAATCCCAAAGAAGTGGGCGCGGACCGAATCGTCAATGCGGTGGCCGCTTTCCACAAGTATCGCAAGGAATCGATTATTGTTGATTTTGGTACGGCGACCACGTTTGACTATGTTTCGCCCAAGGGAGAATATATGGGCGGCTGCATCGCGCCGGGGATTGTGATTTCCAGCGAAGCGCTTTTTGAAAGGGCTTCCAAATTACCGCGTGTCGAATTCAGCAAACCCAAAACGGTCATTACAAAGGACACGGTCAGCGCTATGCAGGCGGGAATTATGTATGGCTATGCGGGGTTGGTGGACGGCATCGTCGAACGGATGAAAGCGGAAGTCAAAACCAGTCCACTCGTCATTGCCACGGGAGGCTTGGCGCGAATTGTTGCGCCGGAGACCAGAACGATTGAGAAAATTGAAGAGATGCTGACACTGGACGGTCTGCGTATCATTTATGAGCTCAATAAGAAATAAATCAT